>JAFAQG010000778.1 GCA_019246575.1 Acidobacteriaceae bacterium | reverse complement strand
GGCAGCAGAAGACGATTAAATGGCACAGCCCGCAGACAGCGTCTCTTGGTGGCTGATCCCGCTCCCCGGGCTTCTGATCAGCGCCTTGATGGTTCTCGTCATGTGGATTGCCATGCGAGAGCGCAGATGGCGGGACCGCAAGTTCCTGGCGCGTGCTGTCACGATGCCGCCTGAGCACGTCGCCGCGGAACCGAGGACCGTCAGAGATCTCTCCGTCGGCGAAGAAGCGTATGTTGACCGTTACGCCGTTGTCAGTTCGCGAAGGAAGCGCCGTGTGTATGTGCGTTGGGACGCGAGAGTGACCGATGCGCCTGCGGATTCCAATTCTGCGTTCGCGCCGCTCCGGATACGCAGGCTCAAGCGCGGCTTCTCTCTTACGGTCAGGCCCGGTAACGAATTCCGTACCAGCCCGGTGCCGTGGGGATGGTACGCGCCAGTGATCGAAATTATACAAGCGGCCCCGTCTGCCGCTGAGAAATCCTGGAAAGGAAACGCGCCCGGATTCGCGAAGTGACCCACAGCCGGAAAGTACCAGAGTTTTTCAACAGCATCGAACGTGTTCTCACTCTCAATCGCAAGTTTGCCGGCATCGGCTCAGTCGAGAAGCAGCCCGACCTTACTGGCTTGAAAGCACAATCTGCGACACGGCAGGTTTCGAGCTGAAAACACTGGATTCCGGCTCCGGCCGGCTCGCATGATCGCGAGATCATCACGCAAATCGCGCTGCTGCAGATTAAGTTCGAGGGATGGGCAACGATCACAGCACCGGAGGTGATGCCGGGATTCACAGCGGCCGACCGCTGGATCGAGTGGTTACGTTCTGCGCGAAATACAACCTCACTGTTCCGATTTTGCTTGCTCCGATCGCAGGCGCGTGTCCCGCTAGCCTCTCGGTCGCGGTAGCGAAAACGGGCGGCATGGGCGCGATGGGTGCGCTCATGACACCGCCCTCCGGCATACGGGCCTAGGTAGAGAGTTCAGATCTGAGAGCACCGGCCCTTTCCAACTCAATCTGTGGATTCCCGATCCAAAGCCGAAAAGGGATAGCGAGCTCGAGCAAAAAGTCAGAACGTTTTTAGAGTCATGGGGCCCGCCCGTGCCGGCCTCGGCGGGCGGCAGAAAAGGGAAGCTTCCTGCAGAATAAGGCTGATTGAATAATTGACTAGATGCTCAGCCCTTCCGGTCGTGGTTTTCGCGGTGCTGCTACGATGCTAACCAATGCCAGGCAGGCGTCGATGTGGGCATTGCGATACGCCAGGAAACGGCAGGTGCGCAAAGTGTTTTGGCACCGGGCAAAATGTCCACCTTAATTCGACGTCGCAGGAGTGCGAGGTGTGTAAGGGCTCGGGCTTGTGCTCGATATGCGGCGGGACGGGACTCCCGGCCAGCAGCTTCAATCGCAGCCTCATTGATATGTTGCCGGATTTAGGGGTTGGATTCCTTAAGAAGCGGCGGAAGTGGAACCGAGGTTGAACATGTTACGCGAATACTCTCGGTACGCCGTGAATGAAAGTCCCTTCGACCGCTAAATTTTTGCGGATCGGCGGGGGCGTCATGTCACGCTTCTCGGAGTTGAAGATCGTGTAGCCTTGCGAGATCAGGTAATCCGCCGTTCGGGCCGCGAGGCATTGAATCGTCAGTCCCGGATTCGCGGAGCCCTGCGTCGGCGTCACACTGCCATCGCAAATGAATAGATTCGAAACATCGTGCGTGCGGCCGTATTTATCGACAACGGATGTTGCCGGATCGTTGCCCATGCGCGCCGCGCCCACCAGATGCGCATAACGTGCTTCCTGCACCACTTCCTCTGCTCCCGCTGCACGCATCACGTCCATGACGGTGTTCTTGCCGTACTCGATCATCTTTTTGTCGTTTTCGTGAAGGTTGAACGTTACCCTCGCAACCGGGATGCAAAATTGATCTTTCTCCTCGGCGAGCTCGACGCGGTTGTCCGGCCAGGGCAGGATCTCGCCTAAAACGCCCAGCGCTGCCCAGTGGTTGTAGTCCATCATGACGCGCCGCATTCCCCAACCCCATGCTGCTTTTGCAGCCATCATCTGTTTCGCGAAGGCGATGGGGAGCGGTCCCACGGTTTGGATCGCGAATCCGCGAGCGAAGCCCCGCCGCCAATCGGTTTCGTAGAACTCTTCTGTCAGAGCATGCGCCGGCGGAACCTTGTACATCCGAATCAAATCCGCGAAGCGGCCGAGCACGACGTTGCCGGCCTGCGCCATCAGGTATCGCCCGACGGTGTCGCTGGAATTTGCAAGGCCTCGCTCGTGGCCGGGACACGCGGAATTCAGGAGCAATCGCGGCGTTTCGATCGCATACCCGGACACGATCACCGCCTTCGCGCGCTGGAAGTGTTCGTGCCCGTCTGCGTCGTAGTAGTGAACTCCGTTCACGCGAGTTCGGCTTTGCATCGAGATTCGAAACGCCATCGAACGATCGCGTATCTCGGCGCCGTAACGCAGGGCTTCGGGAACATGCGTGATGAGCGTGCTCGCCTTCGCGCCCACTTTACATCCCTGGATACAGAACCCGCGATAGATGCAGTGCGGTCTATTGCCGCGCGATCCGGACAAAATCGCAACCGGTCCGCCGGCGCACACCCGAATACCCAGCTTCGTACAGCCCTTCACCAGAACATCGCCGACTCCGCCGAGCGGATGCGGTCCATAGGGGTACCCATGCGGGTCGCCCCACGGAAAATACGCGGGGCCGGCGATCGGAATTTCGCGCTCGAGCAACTCGTAATAGGGCTTGAGATGTTCGTACGATATCGGCCAGTCCGCGCCGACGCCGTCTTCTGTGTGAACGCGAAAATCCGACGGGTGAAAACGAGGTGCGAACGCAGCCCAGTGAACGGATCCGCCCCCTACGCCTTTGCCGCTGTTGTTTTCGCCGAACGCGAGCGGATCGTCACCGCCGGTGATGCGAAGATCGTTCCAATACAATTTGTGCGAGCCGGCCTCGTCGCTCACCCAATCGCGCTCCGTGTCCCAAAACGGACCCGCTTCGAGTCCGACAACTTTGAATCCTGCTTTTGCCAAGCGTTGCAGCAGCACACCGCCCGCAGAACCGACTCCCACAACGCAGTAATCGACCACTTCGCTTTCGGCGAACCGGTTCATGTGCGCCGAAATCCGTTGTAACGGGCCT
>JAFAQG010000774.1 GCA_019246575.1 Acidobacteriaceae bacterium | reverse complement strand
GCCGCAACCAGTATAAAGAGAAAGTCGCGGAACAGAACGTACATGGCCACACAGACGACAAGGACACCCAGGCGCTCCTGCCGGCCAAGCGCCGTCATTCCCGAAGATCCATCGAAAATGGCAACAGGTATAAGATTCAGCAGGTTGATCCAACCCGCAAAATGCGCGACGGCTAG
The DNA here is from genome assembly GCA_019246575.1 of Acidobacteriaceae bacterium. The sequence goes on along the minus strand of JAFAQG010000774.1, from coordinate 4,049 downwards.
CCAGACCGCGTGACCGGTCGAGAGAAACAGGCCGTACGCAATCAAACCGGAGATCAGGCCGAAAAGCGGACCAGCGAGCGAGATCTGAGCGCGAACACCGGGGTCGACATTTGCTCCATTCCACTTCACATACGCGCCGAAACCCGGTATGAACATCGGCAGTTCGGCCGAGAAGCCGAAACGGCGAACCGTGATGTAGTGACCGAACTCGTGGATGAAGATGGACCCGCAGATACCGAGCGCGAACCACCACCCGAACATAGCCCAGTAAACGGCAAAAAAAGCAAACAAGCTCAAAAACATCTTGCCTTTCGTGAGCAAGAGCAGAACGGCCGTTTTGAACTTGACCAGAAAAGCGACCAGAACACCGAGAGGGCCGAGCCGCTTCGTCCAGCCTGTTGTCGAGACAGGGTTCAATCGCTGGTCAATACCAGCGATCTCGCGCATGACACCACGGTATTCGTTCGATTCGGGGGGCAATAACTTGAGCGCTGCCTGCCAGAGTTCCTTAGCGGCTTGCAATTGGCCCATCGCAAGCATCTGACGCGCGCGTGTAACGATCTCTTGTAAATGATCGGAATGCGTAAACCGGCCGCAATTCGAGCACGCAAGCAAACCCGGACTGAGCATAGTGCCGCATTTTGCGCAATACGGGCCTGGAGGGGAGTTAGTAGCCGCCAAACACTAAGTGTAGCGAGAGTGAGTTGTTTGCGATGTGACGACCGTTTCGTCGCGGGTCTCAGCTCCGCCTCCGGCTTCGACAAAGCCCAGGAGCTCCGGAGTCAGCCACTCAATCATCTGCTCCAGGTGGTGATATGTCTCGCGGGCGTTCGCAAGATCGCACTCGCGGGCCATAGTTTCAAGCCGAAGTGCAGTTTGGGTAACAGGTTCTGCTGAGAAGTTGCTAACCGCGCCCTTTAGTTGGTGCGCCAGCACATACAGGTCCTCGGCCTGATTGTCTTCAAGCGCCGCCTGAATCGCACGCATGTTTCCCGGAGCGTCCGCAAGAAAAAGACTGATCAGCTTCCGCAGCAAGACAACATCCCCGTCCACTCTAGCGAGCAATGCTTCACTGTCCACTAGCGGCTCACTACGAATTCGCGTGTAGCATTCACGCGCAGTCTCGTTCATCCTGGCGGACAGTACAGGCATCGCTTCGGTGCGGGCAGCCGTCTGCTCCCGAGATCCCTCGGCCCCCGGCGAATTGCGCACCAGGAGGCGAATGGTTTCGAGTAATTCGCTCGCCTTGATCGGCTTCGACACATAGCCGTCCATACCGGCTTGAAGACAGCTTTCGCGATCGCCCTTCATGGCGTGCGCCGTCATCGCAATGATCGGAATGTGCGTCCCCGTGTTTTTCTCTTTTTCACGGATGGCCGCTGTGGCTTCGAAACCGCCCAGTACCGGCATCTGCACATCCATCAACACCGCGTCGAATGGTTCTTTGTCGAGCGCGAGTAGGGCTTCTCGCCCATTATTCGCGACCGTGACCGAATGACCGCTCTTCATCAGCAAAGAAACAACCAGTTCCTGATTTACTACATTGTCCTCGGCAACCAGTACACGCCAGGGGCCGCTGCTAAGGCTGCCGTGCGCAGGCGAGTTGTGCCCTTTCGCATCCACCCTTTTCGCGCGACCATTCAGGACAAGCGCAAGAGTGTCACGTAATTCCTTCCAGTGCAGCGGCTTCGTGATGTATGCGGCAACCCCCAGTTCACGGGCGCGGTTCGCATCTTGTTGTCTTGCAACGGAGCTCAGCATGAGGATCGCGGTGTTCCTATATTCGGGAACTTGGCGGATCATCCGGCAGAGCTCGAACCCGTCAACCTCGGGCATGCAGACGTCGAGCAGCATCAAGTTGAATTCGGCGCCGGAGTGCCGGGCGCGGTCGATCGCAGCCATTGCTTCCGCAGCATTCATCGCAAGCTCCGGTTTAGCTCCCCAGAGTGTCAGAAATTTCTCCAGGATGGTTCGGTTTGTGTGGTTGTCGTCCACGACGAGAACCTGCAGGCCTTCGATACCGGTGAAATCGGCTGGGACCGGTTTTGAATGGATCGCCGAGCGGAACCCGAGCCGCACGGTGAAATGGAATGTGCTCCCTTTGCCCACTTCGCTCTCTACCCATATCCGTCCGCCCATATTCTCGACCAATTGGCGGGAAATGGTCAGCCCGAGACCGGTGCCTCCATATTTGCGGGTGGTCGACCCATCCGCCTGAGTGAAAGCCTGGAAGATTCGTGCCAGCTTTTCCTGTGGGATCCCGATCCCGGTATCGCTGACCGAGAAATGGATCACCACGTGTTCGTTCTCCTTGTGGTCTTCCGTTACCCGAACAACGATTTCTCCCCGCTCGGTAAATTTAATAGCATTCCCCACCAGATTTACGATCACCTGCCGCAGCCGTCCCGGGTCTCCCACCATTGCGTCAGGCAGTCTCGGGTCGATATCGCAAGCGAACTCCAGGTGCTTTTCATCTGCGTGTACCGCGATAATTTTCAGCGTCTCGGAAACCGTGTCGCGCAGAGAAAAATCGATTTCCTCCAGTTCTAGCTTTCCTGCTTCGATCTTTGAAAAATCGAGGATGTCGTTGATGATGGTCAAGAGAGCTTCCGCGGAGGACTTTACAACCGATAAATAGTGGCGCTGTTCGTCAGTCAACTCGGTAGCCAGCGCGAGTTCTGTCATGCCGATGACTCCGTTCATGGGCGTTCGAATCTCATGGCTCATGTTGGCAAGAAACTCGCCCTTCGCCCGGCTTGCTTCCTCGGCGCGCTCTTTAGCCTCCGCCATTTCCTCGTTAATACGCAGAATCGGCCTCATCACAACGCGATGAATGGTGAGATTCACCATAAACGCCGCGAGAATGACGGTAGTGCCGAATACGAGCAATGCGACCCAGCGTTCTTGCGCCGAATGGCTCTGCAGTTCACTTAACTGGTCGTGAAGGTCCTTAGACAAGAGCCCCTTTAAATGCCATAATTCCGTGCGGATCGCATCCGTACGCGCCGCGAGCACGCGCGCCCGGTTCTGCGCCTCGTCGCTCACCTCGCTCGGGTCCTTCGACACGTCTCGATACGCCTTTTCCGCATCCGGCAAGAACGCCTCGAGCTTGGTTGCCAGCTTCTTGACCAGCAGCACGCGCTGATCCGAAAGGCCGGGTATGGCAGCAACAGCTTTCAGGTACTCTACCGCTTGATCGCCTTCTTCGGTCGCGCGTTCGATGCCGGTTTGGTCCTGCATGACGACGGCATCGCGGAAAGACCTCACGCTTCGCTGAAAGGAACCGAAGGCGTCCTGGGTTTTCTGTGCTGCCGGAAACAGCGCCATGGATGTGGTCCGCAGCACGCGTTCCCGCTTCACACCCTGCACCTGAACGAAGAAAGTGGAAGCGATAAAGCCGAGCACGAAGATTCCGATGCTCAACCAGATTTTTTGACTGATGCTGAGGTGCTTCACATTCCTGCGTCGCTCTAATTCATTCTTCGGTGCGGGTCCTCAAAACTGAAAACCGGTTCTGATCACAAGCAGGTTCGTGCGCGGCTCGAATCCCATCATGTTGTCTTGCATGTAGAATCCTCGAGTTGCAATACAGTCGGCATAGCCATTCATAAAATGGCCTTCCACTTTGACATCCCAACGATTTGTAAGATCGAGCCGTACGGTTGCGACCTTATCGAAGATGTGATTTGCGGGATCGCTCAGCTTCTGTGCCCAATCCATGTAAAAGCGCGAGTAATAACCGCCTACTTCCACCCGCTTAGAAATTCGATAACTCGCCGCGCCATAAAAGCCTCGGCTGTCATAGACGACTTCAGGGGCGGAGAGAGGATCGGAGACGAGTTGATCCTGCAAGTTTCTCTGGTACTCGCCCTCTACGGTCACTCTGCCGCGCACATATTGCGCGTAAAATTGCGACGTCTGGTTCTTTCTTGTCTTAGTGGACTCGGAAAACCCCAACGAGTCCGTCCCCTTCGAGTTGCCGTAGGTGCTCATGTAAGACACCCCTGTCAACAAGCCGTGGACCGGCGTACTCCAGCGCAGATCTGCGC
>JAFAQG010000770.1 GCA_019246575.1 Acidobacteriaceae bacterium | reverse complement strand
GCGCTGGAAGAAATCCTGACTGAGATCCGCAACATTCAAAATCGTGCGCGCAAAAACGGCGATACGGAGCGCCCGCGGTGGCCTCTCCTAATTCTGCGAACGCCCAAGGGCTGGACAGGTCCGAAGGAAGTGGACGGGCAACCAGTGGAAGGGACCTGGCGCTCGCATCAGGTGCCGCTCGCGAATGTCCGCAGTAATCGACAGCATCTGAAGATGCTCGAAGCGTGGCTGCGCAGTTACGAACCCGAAAAACTGTTCGACGCAAACGGAAAGCTCTGCCCGGAGTTGGCGGCACTTGCTCCTACCGGATTGAAGCGCATGGGAATGAACCAGCATGCGAATGGGGGCATGCTCCTGCAGCCGCTGACGATGCCTGATTTCCGACAGCATGCTGTCGAAGTAAAGCAGCCGGGGTGTGTGGAAGCAGAGGCCACGCGCGTCTTAGGGCGATTCTTGCGCGAAGTCATGCAGCACAATATTCAATCGCGAAATTTCCGTGTCTTCGGGCCGGACGAAACGGCATCAAACCGCCTCGATGCTCTTTACGAAGTCACGGGTAAAGAGTGGATGGCGGAGATAGAACCTGTCGACGTGAATCTGACTCCCAAGGGTCGTGTGCTTGAAATCCTGAGTGAACACGCGTGCCAGGGCTGGCTCGAAGGCTATCTTCTAACAGGACGGCACGGATTCTTTTCCTGTTATGAAGGCTTTATCCACATCGTGGATTCGATGTTCAATCAACATGCGAAATGGCTAAAGGTCACGAGACACATGCCTTGGCGGCCGCCGATCGCGTCGCTGAATTATTTGCTCTCCTCTCACGTGTGGCGGCAGGATCACAACGGCTTCTCGCACCAGGATCCCGGTTTTATCGATCACGTGGTCAACAAGAAAGCCGACATCGTTCGCGTCTATCTGCCGCCCGATGCAAATACGCTGCTCTCAGTTGCGGACCACTGCCTGAGGAGCCGGCAGTACGTGAATGTGATTGTCGCGGGTAAGCAGCCTAGTCCTGTTTGGCTCGACATGGACGCGGCGGTCCGGCATTGCACGAAAGGACTCGGTGTGTTTGAATGGGCGAGCAACGACGGCGGCGATCCGGACGTTGTGATGGCATGTTGCGGCGATGTGCCGACGCTCGAGACCCTTGCGGCAGTCACACTTCTGCGCGAGTACGTATCCGACATTCGGGTTCGCGTCGTCAATGTTGTCGATCTGATGACGCTGCAGCCCTCAACCGAGCATCCACACGGTTTGCCGGATGAAGAGTTCGCCGATATCTTCACGAAAGACCGGCCGGTCATCTTCGCATATCACGGCTATCCATAGATCATCCATCGCCTTACTTACCGCCGGCAGAATCACGACAACTTACACGCGCGCGGATATAAGGAAGAAGGCACAACGACAACGCCTTTCGATATGGCTGTGCTGAACAATCTCGACCGGTTCACACTGGCCTTCGATGCCATTAAGCGGATTCCGCGCCTGCGTTCGAGTGTGGAGAAGGCGTCCGACCGCTACTACGAAAGCATTCAGCGCCACAAAGCATACGTCTCCGAGCACGGCGAGGATCTTCCAGAGGTGCAGAACTGGAACTGGCAGGGGTGACGCGGCAAGAAAACCTCGGCCTTCTCGCGCTGAACTGTGGATCTTCGTCGCTGAAGTTCAGCTTCTACCTGGCGAATGGGCCGCGGCTCTCGCTGATCGCAGAAGGAGCGGCGGAGGAAATTGGCCGCAGCAGGTCAAGGTTCTCGTTTCGTGTGCACGACGGCGGAAGCGTGAGCCGAGAGGAAAAGGTTGCGATCAGGAACCACAAAGCGGCCACCCGACTGGCGCTGGATGCGTTGCAGGATGCCAGTACGCCGAAACCGCTGGCAATCGGTCACCGGTTTGTCCACGGCGGGCCACACGTGCGAGAGCATCAGAAACTCACGCCGGCGGTACTGAACAATTTGGAAGCCGCCGCGCAGTTTGCGCCCTTGCACGTGCCACCGGCCATGGCAGCATTGCGCGCCACTCAGGAGAAATGGCCCGAGACGATGCAGGTCATCTGCCTCGACACGGCGTTTCACAGGACGTTACTCGACGTCAGTAAAACGCTCGCGCTGCCGGCGAGCGTGCGCGAGGGAGGCGTCGAGCGGTACGGATTTCATGGCCTGTCACTGGAATCGATCGTTGCTCAACTGAATCCCCTTCCTCCGAAGCTGATCGTGGCTCATCTGGGTAACGGATCGAGCGTGACTGCGATTCAAGACGGCAAGTCCATGGACACGAGCATGGGCCTGACCCCAACGGCGGGCGTCATGATGGGGACGCGGTGCGGCGATCTTGATCCAGGGGTGCTGATTTATCTGCAGCGCGAACGCGGAATGAGCGCGGCAGAACTGGACGACATTGTCGAACATAAATCCGGTCTTCTGGGCGTATCAGAGCTAAGCAGCGATGTTCGCGAGCTGATGGCTGCGCGCGAGCAGAACGCAAAGGCCGATCTGGCGCTCGGCATGTTCGCGTTTCAGGTCAGAAAGGCCATTGCGGGAATGGCGGCGGCGCTAGCAGGCGTGGATGCAATTGTTTTCAGTGGCGGCATCGGCGAACATGCGACAGAGGTACGGAACGACATATGCTCCGGCCTGGGATTCCTCGGCAATGTGGATATTCGTGTCATCCCATCGCAGGAGGATTTGCAGATCGCGAGGATCGTTCAGAGGACGGTCATCGGGTGATAGACATTTGGGAGGCGCAACTCTCCAATTGCGATTAAGTCGCCGCTGCGCGATAGCGCTTTGACGTAAGGGGCTCCGCGAGGCACGACAAAGGGCGACGTGCGGAATTCACGCCCCTGCCGGATCTGCGCCTCAGTTGCAGGGTCAACGTACTCCG
>JAFAQG010000747.1 GCA_019246575.1 Acidobacteriaceae bacterium | reverse complement strand
ACAAACCTTCTGCGCCGTGTACTTGTTCGAATAGGAGAACGAAACGTTCATGGCGGGCAGAAATTTTCCGCCCATAGAGCTTCCGCCCACCGGATAAATCGAAATCGCGCGATGCATCTTGTCGATGACATCTTCCATGGGCTCGCTTGCGAGCTCTTTCTTGTAAAGACCGTACGTGTTGATCAGGTTCGTCAATGTACTTCGGCTCAGGATAGTTTGCGCCATGCCGATGATACGCTCAGCCACATCCTGGCTGGTCACGCTGCTGATCAATTCGGGAGAGATCTGCTGGGGCGTGACGCGAATCAAAGCGGTCGAAACATAAGTGTCTTCGAGCATGAACGCCACCACCGTGGCTACCACGAGCCCGGCAAACGTAGGCGCTATGATCCAGCGAATATTTCGTCGCAGAATGTCGATGTAGTCTTCGAAATCGAAGGGGCGGCGGGGTACGGAAAGGCTGTCTAACATAGCAATTTTTGTTCGTTTCTAACTAACGCGCACAAACTGACGCTTTGAGCTGATCACGGAACCACGATGTGATCGCCCGGTTCGATCGAGATATTTTGCTCCATGTGTTTTCCGCGCAGCACGTCCTTGTAGTTGAAATAAATCCGCTTGTCCCCACGCAGAATGTAAATGCGCTTGGAATTGGCGAAATCTTGCAGGCCACCGGCTTTACTGATCGCTTCCAAAATGGAGATCGGCGACACGAGCGCATACTCGCCGGGCCGGGCAATCAGCCCGTCAATGTAATACTTCTTGCTCCCGACCTCCTGAACCGTAACCGTCACTAGCGGTTTCACTACATACTTTGTCAACGCCTTGGCGAGTATCTCCTGGATTTCGACAGGGGTCTTGCCGCCGGCCGGCAAGTCGCCGATCAACGGCATGGTGATATTGCCGTTTTGCTGCACGGCAATGGGTCCTGAGAATTCCGGCTCATTCCAAACCCGAATCAGCAATACGTCGGAAGCCCCGACCTTGTATGAGCTCGAATCGACCGGAGCACCTCCTGCAGCAGGGGCGCTCGGCACCGAAGGCTGCTTCGTTGGTACGGACTGGGAGCTCGGGGCCGGTGTCGTGGACCGTTGTTGTGCCGGTGGCGGATTGGCGGGAGGGGGCGTTTCCTGCCCCAGAGTGAGAGCAGGAACACAAGCCAGCAAGCCAATGATTCCGGGGTGTAACGTTCGACTAAGAAAGGATTTCTGCATCGTTCTGAACGGCTGCGCCGTTTAGCGCGGATATCTCGATTTTACACACTTTTGCGTGGTTCTTAATTAACGGACCTTTACATGTTGCCGCGATATCCGTACACCTTAGTCGCTGCTTTCCCGGTCACGGCGCTCGCCCGGCACTCGGTTGCCGCCAAATGCTGTTTCGACCGCTCCGGTCGTTAACTTTAGGACGCGACCCAAGCTAAGAGGTTCGTTCGTACTCTCGAGTACTAGAACTATTAACACCCAGTTGCCTGATCCGCTTCAAATGTTCGTACACCAGCGATACGGGAAGCCCGACTACATTGCTGTAGCAGCCGACAATGCAAGACACGAAACGGGACGCACGGCCCTGGATCGCGTAGGCGCCGGCCTTATCGTAGGGCTCGCCTGTCGCGACATACTCCTCAATCTCGAGATCGCTCAAGAGAAGGAAAGTTACTCTCGTGCTGGCCAAGTCCGTAATTGAGTGTTGGCGTGTGCGGATGCAGATGCCCGTGTGGACCCAGTGATCGCGGCCGGAAAGAAGACGCAGCATACGCCGGGCATCCAGCCCGTTCAGAGGCTTGCCGAGCACTTCGTCTTCGACACAGACGACGGTGTCTGCTCCGAGAACGGTGTCCTGGTCGCCGCAAAGAGCGGCACCAGCCTTTTCCTTAGCCATTCGCACTACAAACGCCGCGGGCAGCTCGTCAGGGTGGCGCTGTTCCTCGATGGACGACGGACGGACCACATGATCGATGCCGGCGGCGAGCAGGAGCTCATGGCGCCGCGGCGACGCCGACGCCAGGATCAGCATGAGGAGCAGCGAATTTCGCTGGGCTCCTCCACTCAGGCGGTGCGTCCGCGTACGAAATGGATGATCAGCGAAATGACCGCGATGACGATCAGCAGGTGGACAAAGCCGCCTGCCACGTGCATGGCAGCCCAGGCTACGAGCCACACAATCAGCAGGATGAAGAACAGCATCAGGAAGAAGAAATCGGCTATCAGGCGCAACTCAGTAACCTCCCGTTAATAGACTACTTTTCCGCTAATTCGATACGCGTGTCCCCGTACTACTGCCGTGATGAAACTGCGGGGTGCGTACTGTGCGCGGCTGAGCGTCTCTTCGGCGGGATGGCTGTGACACTCTGCGTCGAGGACGATGAGGCAACGTCTTCCGTGCTGAAGGGTGCCTTCGCAGAAGTGGATCCCTCGATGGGCTTCTTTCGAGTGGCTGACGGCGAACAGGCGATTGCCTTTCTCGACGGACGCGCTCCATTCGAAGATGCTCCGCGTCCGGACCTGGTGTTTCTGGACATGCGTCTGCCGAAAAAGAATGGCATAGACGTTCTCACGCACATGCGGGGAGACGCGAGCCTGGCTGGCATCGCCACCGTGATATTCACGTCTTCAGTATTGAGTAGCGAGAGAGCGCAATGCCTGGCCCTGGGCGTAAAAGCTTACCTGATCAAGCCCAAGAGCTATTCGGGCGTTGTGGATGCCGTGCGATCGGCGTGCGCCAAGCTATTGAGCTAGTCTCGCGTGCTCGGAGCTGCGGGGTTCGACTCTGGCGTTTGCGGATGGTCCAGCGCCTCTGTCTCAGACGTGACCTCGGAATCGTGGACGGCCGCAGCTCCGGGCTGCGTTCGACCCTGCCGACGATCCAGCTTCTGCTGCC
>JAFAQG010000897.1 GCA_019246575.1 Acidobacteriaceae bacterium | reverse complement strand
CACCTGACGGGCAGAAGCTTGTGTGCCATGTCCGTGAGCTTCATTCCGAATGGCGCACGAGGATAGTGAGCATGAGGGATGGAAGCGTGATTAAAGATGTGGCCAGTGTGCCTGGTACGGCGTTCGTACGCTGGAGCCCCGATGGGCAAGCATTGGACTACATAACCCTACACGGTGGAGGATCCGAGATCTGGCGGCTGCCGTTGAACAGTCGAGCCCCGCGACGGCTCGTGCGTTTCGATGCAGATCAAGTTGTCTTTTTCGCGTGGAACGAGAGCGGAAGCAAACTTGCGTATATTTTTGGGCGCGTCGATAGCGACGTCGTGCTGTTTCATCGCGCGACTCGGAAGTAAATGGGAGATAAGACGTGGCCATTTTCGCTCGTATGGTTCTTGCTGTCTTAGCCGCATCGGCCACGGCCGCGGCAGTTGAATCGGCACCCTCAACGCAATCTGATAGCAATCATAGTCATCAGAAAAAAAAGCCCGATCGGGACAAGAAATCTGAAGACCGGCTGCGAGGCACATCTAGCGATCACGGACGCTTTGACTGCCGGGCCGCCGTTCACAAGCAGGCTAAAGATCGGTTTCATACCACTCACATCAAGTTCCTGCGTACCGGGAAAGTCGACGGGGCGGTGATCGGGGATATTCACCGTTTCGAGGGCGTGCTCGAGATCGAAGACGGAGAACACCGGGGCGAGAGGTATCCTTTCTCCTGCTCGGTCGAGTCCTCTTCCGGACACACTCGCAGCGCAAGCATCGGATCGCGTGACCCGTATCCTGTCACAAAGGACTGGTGATCTAGGTTGCGCGTTCGAACGCTGAACGCATTGCGGCACGTATCGGGCATTTCTCGCTAGCCCGTTACAATAACGAAAGATAGCCACTTAACCCCGAATGACAGCAATCTCCGATGAGAGCCGGCAGTTTCGCCGTCAGGCTCTCGAAGACGCTCTGGCTAACCGTGTCCTTGTGCTCGATGGCGCAATGGGCACCATGCTGCAGGATCATCATCTGACGGCTGCAGACTTTGGCGGCCCGGCTCTCGAAGGCTGTAACGAATATCTGGTCATCACGCGTCCGGATGTCATTTTGGACATTCACCGCGCCTACTACAACGCCGGCTCGGATATCGTCGAAACCAACAGCTTTCAATCCAGCAAAATAGTTCTTACCGAATTTGGCCTGGCGGACCGGTCGTATGAAATCAGCGCGGCCGCTGCCAGGTTGGCCCGCCAAGCTGCCGGCGAGTTCTCTACGACCGCCCGTCCACGTTTTGTCGCCGGCTCGATGGGTCCGACAACGAAGTCGATTTCGATTAGCGGCAACGTAACATTCTCCGAGCTTGTCGCCAGTTACTACGACCAGGCTAAAGGCTTGCTCGACGGCGGAGCAGATATGCTTCTGCTTGAAACCTGCAACGATACGCGAACCGTGAAGGCCGGTCTGCTTGCGATTCAGCAGCTCGCGACCGAGTTCGGGTATCGTATCCCAACCATTGTTTCGGGAACCATCGAAACCATGGGTACCATGCTTGCCGGCCAGCCGGTGGATGCGTTCTACGTGTCCGTTGCCCATGCGGATCTTCTCGCGGTGGGCTTGAACTGCGCGACGGGCCCGGAGTTCATGACGGACCACATCCGCTCGATCCACGAGTTAGCGACAACTCGCGTGTCTTGCTATCCCAACGCAGGCCTGCCGGACGAAGAAGGCAAATATCTAGAGACGCCCACCACGCTGGCTGCGCAGCTTGAACGTTTCGTCGATCATGGCTGGTTGAACATCGTCGGTGGATGCTGCGGTACACGGCCCGATCACATCCGAGTCATCGCGCAGATGGCCGAAGGTAAGAAGCCGCGAAATCCCAGGCGATCACAGCACCGGACCTACTTCTCCGGAATCGAGGTTGTCGAAGGCGAGGAGAGCAACAGGCCTCTGATTGTGGGCGAGCGTACGAACGTAATCGGCTCTCGTCTCTTCAAAAAGATGATCGCCGAAGAGAAGTGGGAAGAGGCGACGGAAATCGCTCGTTGGCAGGTGCGCAACGGCGCGCATATCGTCGACGTGTGCCTGCAGTCCAGCGATCGCGACGAATTGAGCGATATCCCGCCTTTTTACGACAAGCTCATTCGCAAAATCAAAGCACCGATCATGATCGACACCACCGATCCGCGCTCGGTCGAGCTGTCTCTGACTTACTGCCAGGGCAAGAGCATCATCAACTCCATCAATCTCGAAGACGGAGAAGAGAAGTTCGAGCGCATCTGCCCGCTCGCGCGAAAATACGGTGCCGCGCTCGTGGTGGGTTGCATCGACGAAGACCCCGTCCAGGCACAGGCGTTCACGCGCGAGCGAAAACTCGCAGTTGCGGAACGCTCTGTTCATCTGCTGACGACGAAATACGGCATCGCTCCGGAAGACATCGTGATCGATCCGCTGGTTTTCCCCTGCGCAACGGGCGATGAGAACTACATCGGCGGAGCGGTCGAGACGATCGAAGCCATCCGCCTCATCAAAGAAAAGATTCCGTACGTCAAGACCGTTCTGGGTATTTCGAATATCTCCTTCGGACTGCCCGCGAACGCGCGCGAAATCGTCAATTCGGTCTTTCTGTATTACTGCACAAAGGCGGGGCTGGATCTGGCGATTGTCAACGCCGAGAAGCTCGAACGATTTGCCTCCATTCCGGAACAGGAGCGCCGGCTCGCCGAAGCCTTGCTCCGCAACAGTCCGCCGGAGGATGTCCCCGCCGATCATCCGAACAGGGCACTGTTCGAAGGAGTGCCCGACGATTGGCGGTTGCAGTCGCGCGAGCAGAAGATCGCCGTCAATCAGTTTCACATCGCAGCCATCTCCGATTACTTCCGCGGCGCTGCGAAAAGAGAGAAGAAGAAGGCCGCCGACCTGCCGCTCGACGAGAGACTCGCCAACTACATCATCGAGGGCACGAAAGACGGCCTGGTTCCCGATCTCGAGCGCAAGCTTCAGCAAGGCATCGCGCCGCTCGATATCATCAACGGTCCGCTGATGGCCGGGATGGGCGAAGTAGGCCGCCTCTTCAACAACAACGAGCTCATTGTCGCCGAGGTGCTGCAGTCGGCCGAAGCCATGAAGACCGCCGTGAACTATCTCGAGCAGTTCATGGAGAAGGCCGAGTCGGCCTCGCGCGGAAGGGTCGTGCTTGCGACCGTCAAAGGCGATGTCCACGATATCGGCAAGAATCTGGTCGAGATCATCCTCAGCAATAACGGGTACCAGGTTGTAAACCTCGGTATCAAGGTACCTTCGGAAGAGCTGATCAAAGCTTACAAGCAGCACAACCCGGACGCGATCGGACTTTCCGGTCTGCTCGTAAAGAGCGCACAGCAGATGGTGACCACGGCGGGCGACTTGAAAGACGCCGGTATACAAGTACCGCTTCTAGTGGGTGGCGCGGCGCTATCCGAAAAGTTCACGAACACGAAAATCGGGCCGAGTTACTCTGCTCCGACGTTCTACGCGAAGGACGCGATGACCGGTCTGCGCCTGATGAACGAGATCATGGATCCTGCATTGCGCAAGACGGTTCTGTCCCAGCATATCTTTGGTGAGATGCCGGGCCAAACTGCGCCGCGCGAAGCGGTCGTCATCCCCTCCGGCCAGATCCGAAGTCCGAAGGTCCACATTGACATCCCGATTCCTCCCGCGCCGTACCTGGACCGCAAGATTCGAAAGAGCCGCCATCTCACCGAGATCTGGAGCTACATCAATCCATTCATGCTCTATGGCCGTCATCTCGGGTTCCGAGGCAATTTCGAGAAGCTGCTCGCGGATCGCGACCCGAAAGCTCTCGAGCTGTTTCATAACATCGAGCAGGTGAAGCAGGCAGCGGCTGCCTTCATGGAGGTGCGAGCGGTCTGGCAGTTCTTCGAAGCCGAGCGCGACGGCAACGACGTTCATCTCTTTGCCCCGGGCGGAACTTCGCCCATCGAGACATTCCATTTTGGGCGGCAAGCCAAATCCGATGGATTGTGTTTAAGCGATTACGTACTCGATCCTCAGGACGACCGTCGCGATCACATCGCCCTGTTCGTCGTCACGGCAGGAGAAGGCGTTATCGAACATTCGCAGCAAGCAAAGGAGCGGGGCGAATTTTTCAAAGCGCACGCGCTTCAGGCGCTCGGAATTGAAACAGCCGAAGCCACGGCGGAATGGCTGCACCGGCGTATTCGCGAGGACTGGGGCTTTCCCGACCCTCCCAGCCTCACCATGCACGAGCGCTTCACATCGCGTTACCGTGGCAAGCGTTACAGCTTCGGTTATCCGGCCTGCCCGAACCTCGAGCAGCAGACGAAACTCTGGCGTCTTCTGCGGCCCGAAGACATCGGCGTGCAGCTCACCGAAGGCTTCATGATGGAGCCCGAGGCGAGCGTTTCCGCCCTTGTCTTCCACCATCCGGATTGCGTTTACTTCAGTGCCGCGGAAGAGCAGGAACCCGCTTACGCATAAGCGTTAACTGCCCGGCACTCCTCCACTCTCCGGGGCACGCCGTTTGTAGCGGTGCCGAAAAACGTTGCATCTAACCGAACGCGATGATCCGGATCACATGGCTTGGACACTCGACATTCCAACTCGGGTTTAGCTCTGGACAAGTGCTTCTCACGGACCCGTGGATTCAGGGCAATCCGATGTATCCCAAAGGCTACAAAATCGGCAAAGTGGATGCGATCACACTCTCACACGGCCATTTCGATCACGTCAACGACGTCATTCCGCTCGCGAACGAGTCTCGCCCGAAGGTGGTCGGAATCTTCGAACTCACTTCTTGGCTCGAGACCAAAGGCGTGAAAAATACCGTTGGAATGAACAAAGGCGGCACGGTCGATCTGGGGTTTGTGAAAGTCACCATGACTCACGCGTTCCATAGCAGCTCGATCAATGATGGCCCGCAGTTGCTCTACGGTGGCGAAGCGGCCGGCTATGTGTTTACGGATAACGACGGCCGTACGGCGTATTTCGCGGGTGACACTGCGGTCTTCGGCGATATGGTTCTGATCGGCGACTTATATAAGCCTGAAATCGCGTTCTTACCCATAGGCGACCACTTCACGATGGGACCGCACCAGGCTGCCTACGCCGCCCGCATGCTCAAAGTGAAAAAAGTCATTCCGATGCACTATGGAACGTTTCCCGCGCTCACCGGCCGGCCGGAGATGTTAGCCGACGAACTGAAGAACGACAACATCGAGGTCTGGACGCTGAAGCAGGGCGAGCCCGTTGAATGGTGAACCGCTGTTCGCGTTTCGCGCTAGGCGCATTTCCTATATGGCATTGCGACTGGCTCCGCGGCGTGGGCGAAGCGCAGCCATCGCGGCCGCTGCGGTGTCGGTGTGATAACGCCCGCATCTGCGATCTTCTTCTTTACCTGCTCGACAACAGGGGCGTAGCGGGCCGCATAGGTCCGGTAATCGAATCGTAGCAGCTCCATCGCGCAGCCATAATGGTGGTCTTCATACGCCGGCAGCGCTTCGCCGTTTATTTCGAGGCTCGAGCCGCCGATTCTCCGTAACATTGAGGACGACCCATGCCGCACCGTCGCTGTACAGGCGCCCAAAGACCCGCCCCATAAATGTGCGAGCGCATAGGACCCAGCCAAAATCTCGAGCGCCGCTTTTGTGCCGCGCCACTCTTCTGCTAACGCCCACCCGCCGATCTCAACGTACGTTAATCCCTGCCGTCGCGCGATTTCAAGGTCCGCTTCAACGGCCTGCCGGACTTTCTCCCCATACTGCGGATCCTTTGCTA
>JAFAQG010000617.1 GCA_019246575.1 Acidobacteriaceae bacterium | reverse complement strand
GATGAGGGGTTGCCGAAACTGTGGACGATTTGGCACGCATTGCGTATACGTCGGGAACAGGAGACTGCTTTCGGTGACAAGGGAGATTACACACCACTCGTTGCGAGCGGCACCAAGCGCCATCATGTTGTCGCGTTCATACGCGGTGAAACGGTTGCCGTGATCGTTCCCCGGTTGCCGGTCACACTTGGCGGCGATTGGCAAGACACAAGGGTGCATCTGCCGGAAGGGAGCTGGCGGAACGCCCTCTCCGATTCCATTGTTCCTGGCGGCGAGATGGATCTCGGAACCGTGCTGAAGCCGTTTCCGGTCGCTTTACTAGTCAAGCAGTAATTTATGCACGAATTTAGAGTGTGGGCGCCGAAGGCGAACGACATTGCGGTACGCATCGGCGACATGTCGCATGGCATGCGAAAGACAGCTAGCGGCTGGTGGACGGCACCCGTGGAAGAAGCCCAAAACGGAACCGATTATCAGTTCGTCATGGATAACGGCACGCCCGTCCCGGATCCACGGTCGCAGTATCAGCCGGAAGGCATTCATGGTCCTTCGCGCTTGATGGATCATGGCTCATTTCGCTGGACAGATCAGGGCTGGCAAGCACGGCCGCTCGCGAGCGCGATTCTCTACGAGCTGCATATCGGTACCTTCACGCCCGCGGGAACGTTCAGGAGCGCGATAGATCGGCTCGAGTATCTGGTCGAGCTTGGTATAACGCATGTCGAAATCATGCCTGTGAACGAGTTCTCAGGCAAATGGGGCTGGGGCTACGACGGCGTGGATCTGTATGCACCTCATCATGCATACGGCACACCGGACGATTTGAAGGAGCTGGTGAATGCATGTCACACAAAGGGGTTGGCGGTCCTGCTTGATGTCGTTTACAACCACTTCGGACCCGTCGGGAACTACCTAAGCCAGTTCGGTCCGTATTTCACGGACGCGTACAACACGCCTTGGGGCTGGGCGGTGAATCTGGATCACGAGGGCAGCCACGACGCGCGCAAATTTCTGTCCGAGAACGCATTGATGTGGCTGCGCGATTACCATTTCGATGGACTGAGGCTGGATGCGGTGCATGCGTTCTTCGATCGATCCGCGGTCCACTTTCTGGAGTTTCTTTCGGCTGAGGTGGCAGCACTCGTGTCACAGCTCGGTCGACACCTCGTCGTAATCGCCGAGAGCGATTTAAACGATCCACGAATCGTGAGGAGCCGGGAGGCTGCGGGCTATGGCATGAATGCGCAGTGGAGCGATGATTTCCATCACGCCTTGCACACGGTACTTACGGGGGAGCGGAACGGCTATTACGAAGACTTCGGCACTCTCGCCCAACTCGCTAAAGCACTGCAGCGCGTCTTTGTTTACGACGGCATTTACTCGCCGCATCGCGATCGGTTGCACGGTCGTCCTGTGGACGGGTTATCGGGCCACCACTTTTTAGCGTATTCGCAAAATCACGATCAGATCGGCAACCGCGCGGCAGGCGAGCGGTTAAGCCAGTTAGTAAGTGCCGGTAAGCAGAAAATTGCCGCCGCGCTTGTACTTACGTCCCCATTTATACCGATGCTGTTTCAAGGCGAAGAATTCAGCGCATCGACGCCGTTTCAGTACTTCACGCATCACGAAGACCCGGAATTGGGCGAGAAGGTCTCGCAGGGACGCCGCGGCGAGTTCAGCGCCTTTGGATGGAATCCGGAGGACATCCCGGACCCGCAGGACCCCGCAACGTTCGAACGTTCGAAGCTGAAGTGGGACGACATAACAAAGGAGCCGCACGCCTCCATGCTTGCCTGGTACAAACAGCTCATTGCCCTCCGGCGTTCCACTCCGGCATTGACGGACGGCCGCCTGCAGAACGTTGACGTCAAATTTGATGAAGGAGCCCAGTGGCTTATATTGAAGCGCGGCGATGTGCAGGTTGTCTGCAATTTTTGGTCGCGCAAACAAAGCGTGCCGCTTGCTATGGGCGAAGCCAGTGTTATCTGCTCGGAGGACGATTTCGAGCTACAATCGGGCGCAATCGAACTGCCTCCCGAATCCGTTGCGATCTGCGGGGCCGCGGAAAGCGCCTCACTGCGCGAGCATTTCCGTGAGCACGCGGCCGGATGAGCCGCTTGGAATCTGCACATCGAGTATGGTCGCCAGAGTTGGAGCGATGTCGTTGGGAGCTATGCTTTCGTCGTAGCGGCCCGGCTTAATACTGGGTCCCATGAACACAACGGGAACGTGCCGGTCGTAGGCGTAAGGCGAGAAATGCGAGGTTCCGCTCTTACCAGGCACGTAGCCCGGTTCGAAGACGAGCATCACGTCGCCGCTGCGGCGTGGGAAGTAGCCGTTCATTTGCGCTTGCGCGA
Organism: Acidobacteriaceae bacterium; assembly: GCA_019246575.1. Next base: position 199 of record JAFAQG010000617.1, on the reverse strand, counting down.
TGAAATCCCCAGAGACTCCGTTTTCTAGCTGATCGCGAGTGTAGACGCGGGCCATGTGGAGCTCGGGAGCAGCGAGCAATGCCTCTCTGGTTACGCGATAGATGTCGCTTTCGGAGATGGACCTGCCATCCGGCCCCTTCACATTCGCGATCACCTCACGATGGAAATACAGTGTCGCTTCTCCACCGGCGTTGCGGAT
>JAFAQG010000596.1 GCA_019246575.1 Acidobacteriaceae bacterium | reverse complement strand
GATGAGGTAGATCAATCCGGTGTTGAGGGCGGCGGAGTCAAGCCGGCCCGAGGCGGAGGCGGAAGTCATCTTCCCAAGCACGTCAGTGAAGACATCGTAGGAATCGAGCGCTTCGAGCGTAAAGACGCGGCTTGCGGTATAGAGCTGCTCGACGCAGCGTTCGAGGGCATGGGTGTGGAGCGCGGTGCTGAATGCAGCCATGGCGGGCAAACCCGGATTCGCGGACTGCTTACGGGCGGCCTCGGCCTGATTTTGTTGCGCGCCGGTCTTATCGAGCGCCCCGCGGATGTAGCAGAGTTGCGATAACAGCTGGTTGTATTCGTCGATCTTCTCGTTTCTCGCGGCGACGGATTCGACGTACTCCTGAAATGTTTGCGACGCCTTCGAGGCTGCCGGAAACCTCTCGTAGAAGTTCGCGAGGATGGATTCCAACTGCTCGCGCGTGGCCTCGAGGCGGTACTGCGCGGAAGGATCGGTCTTGATGAGCCCGTCTTTTGTCGTCTTCAAGTCCTGGGCCGTTTTCACGTCCTTTCCGAGGAATTGCAAACGGCGGATGACATACTTCTTGTCGATGGGCGCACCTATATCGGACGGAACGTTGTTGAGGGCTTTACTGAACATGTCGCCGAACTGGCTTAGAATCATGGCGCCTCCACGCGCCTGTAAGCCGTCGAGAACGCCGGCGACTCCCTTGTGTTTTGAAGGTTCGATGCTGGTGAACGAGAGCTGAGTAAATAGATTACAGAAATCGGCGACAGAAACTCCGATCGCCGATTGCGTGTCGACCTGGAGGGCGAGGAGCGAGGCTTCGAGTGACCTCGCCAAAGCCTCTCGCGCGGCATCGAGAGTCTGGACGGCTGCATGCGCGGCTTTAAGGCTATCGACGGTATCTTTTTCCAAGCCACGCAGCTGCTCGAGTAAGACGCCCTGAGCTGTGATGACATTGTCCAAATACTTGGTGCGTTCCGTGGCGGCCTTCAAATCCCGGTTGAGCTGGGCGTAAGTAGCCTCGACTGTGCCGAAAAGATCGAGCATGGTCTTCAGGTCTTCTTTGTATTCCTGAAGCGATCCCATAGCCGCGAATTCCGCGTCCTTGCCGAAGGCATTCCGCGCCTGGCGCAGATTGTTGAGCGTGCCCGAGGCGGAGAGGTGCAGCTTTTTGTCGCCGGTGGCTTCGGCAACAGTGACGAGCCAAACGAGCGCTTCCAGAATGTTCTCGACAGCGTCGGAATCGGCGTAGACGTTGGTTAGAACATAACGGGTGCGAGCGTGTTGAAACAGCATCTCGAGCTGTTCGATGTCGCCGTGCGATGCGAGCGATTTGTAGTCGATGCGTTGGTGCTCGATCCACTTAGGGATCGCCGGTGTGGGCGGAGTGCGCGGCGGTTTGGGCCTTAAGTGTTGTTCGAGGAATGCCCCAGTGACTCCGCCATCGTTGCCGCGAACGGCGCTCCCGGGATAAAGGACGGCATCGCTGCGAACGGGTTCAGACGGTTTGCCTGGTGTGCCCGACGGCGCGAGCTCCTTCGGGTTTGCGAAAGGCTCTCCATCGCGGCCCACGTTTGGTGGAGAGTGGGGGGGGAACTCGATTTTTGCGGCCGCGATTAAGGCCTGGAGGAGAGTGGCTTGCTCCTGCGATTGGGGCTGGAACAAGGAATCCCAGTGGAAGTAGAGGTAGTGCTTTCCTTCGGACCCTGGTTTGACATCGATGGGGAGACCGAGCCTGACGGTACCGGGGAAACCTCCATAGCCGTAATAACCCGGAGTTCCGCAGAGTCCGCCGCAGCCGGCATGAGCGCCCCACGCGTAGCGGCGTTCATATTGGACGCTAACGAAGTTGCCGGGCGCGGCGCTTCCTCCATCGCCGCCGCTGCCGCCTTTTCCGGGGCTGCCGCCATTGCCGCCTCTGCCGCCGAGCGCGCTGACGGTGACCAGATCCTTTTGGTTCGCCGAATCGAACTTTATGAAGTGAAGGGTAATGCTGCCACCCTTACCTCCACGGCCGCCGTTGCCGCCGTGACCGCCCTGGCCGCCCTCGCCGCCGAAACAAGAAATGTAATCGTAATAGCCGGTGAAACCGCTGAGGCCGCGGCCGCCGGCGCCACCCTGCTGACCTGCGGCTCCGTCGCCGCCCAGGCCACCGTCCGCTTTGAGCGTGGTTTTCGCCAAGGGAGCAAAGGTGTCGCAGTAGATTTCGAGGCGGCCGCCTCCGGCGCCCGGCTTGCCGTCTTCGCCATCGGCACCGCCTCCGCCGCCGGTCCCTTGTCTCGCGTCCGCTTGGTAGGTGAAATAGGGTCTGGTTCCCAGCCGTCCGTCTTCGCCCGCGGGAGCGGGGGAGCTCGCGGCCTTTCCGTCCGCACCCTTCTCGCCGGTGACAACGAAGCCGCTGGTAGCGTCGGGCCCGTGGTGAAATTCGAGCCGCCGGCAAAAGATCTTGATGGTGCGTCCGGGGGCACGGATGGTTCCGTGCACCTTCACGAGGTCGCCGTAAACCGTGATGTTTTCGGTTTTGCAGACGGTGAGGGCCTTGCCCACAGGCGCGCCCGTTTGCTGTGTCAAGACGATATCGCGGGAGGTCCGCACGGTGGACGCAAGCACCTCATTGTTGGGGCCCAGCTCCACGGTTTGGATGAAGGAGGGATCGAAAACTTCCGTCGATGCGGTTACGGCGGTGGCAACGTCACCCATGGAAATATCTCCGGGGTCTCATTTGAATGCGCCGTTATCAACTAGGTATTGGAGGCGCTTCGCCAGGGCGTGCCGGAGGGCCGATAAACCCGCTTGAAGGCCGTCGGCGACTTCGCGCAGGGCGGGATCGGCCTCCTTACGCAAGGCCACGCCGGCACGTTCCGAATAGGACGCGATGGTGGCCTCGAGACTAGACGCGAGTTCCTGCAGTTTGATCGGATCGAGGCGCGTCTTCTTCGACTCCTCGTTCCAGTCGTTCAACTGCTGGGAGAGATTGGAATCGAAAGCGTCGTTATCGAGTGTCTTCTTCAGTTCCTTTCCGGAGACAGCTTCGACCTGATCGAGGAAGGCGCTTTTGATTTTGCACCAGTAGCCTGCCGGATCTTTGCCGGCAGCGGTCTTTGCGTCGCTGAGCAGCTGCTGAAACTGGTCATACCTATCCTGCGCGTTGCGAGCCTCCTCCGCGACGGCTATGGCGGCAGTCTTGAAGAACTCCGTTTCCTTGGCGATCAAGGCCGTGACGGCGGCATCCCTCTTGGTCTTGATGGAAATGAGCTCCTCGGGTTTGTAAGTTACGCGGCGCGAAGTCAGACTACGATCCGCACTAAAGACGTCGGTTCGCAGAGAATCGATCTGTTTCCTAACTGCGAGCGGGACATCGGCTTTGTCGATGGCGGTCCGGAAGGTATCCAAGGCTCCAGCGGTGTTATCACGTTCTGTCTGTAATTGCCGGCGTTTCTCGGGAGACAAGTCTTTGCGGAGAAGCTCTACGTCCAGATCGAGGCGACGTTCCCATAAGTTAGCGAGGTTCTCGGCCGAGTAGTCATTATTGATAAAGTCGCTGTATAAGTCCTGAACCTGTGTCGCTTCGGCGGCGATAGTCTCGCCGACTTTATCTTTCGCGGCTCTCTCGACAAGCTCTTTGGCCTGGCGGGACATGGTAACCAATTCGACCGGCTTGCCCCCGGCGAGTACACCGAGGCGAGTGCCGATTTGCTCCGATAGTCCGGCCAAAGCGCCGGCGACTGCATAGGAGTAAGCCGCTTCCGCTTTAGCTTGCGGGCTTGTTCCCGGCATGCCGTTCGGCTTTATTTTTTCCAAACCGGCTTCTATGGTTCTTCGAAGTTCATGCGCCGTGTCGTAAATCTTGGCGGCGTCGTAGCGGTCGGAGAAGGGACTCGTGACCTCTTCCCATGCCGCCAATTGAGTCGCGAGCTTGCCGTCGATTTCCTTGAGCAAGGTATCGGTTTTTTGGAGCCATGCTTTGTCCGTGGCTTTGCCGTAGCGATAGCGATTGTTTGCCGAGTCGCGCGCGTATTGCCAGTAGCGGTTCAGGTCGAAGGAAAAATTTTTGGCTTCGGCGGCTTGCGTGCGTAACACGTTGTCGTTGAGGATGTCATGGAACAGGTTCTCGGCATCGCTTTTGAAATGTTCGGCGATCCTGCTCAATATAAGCCCATCCTTCGAGAGAGGGTCGACGGGATGGACGGGGTGCTCTGTCGGGCGCGCTACAGTATGTACGGTTTCGGAACGCGGCATGCGGGTAACCTCCTTTTGCGAGAATTGCGCGTTATTGGCGCGCGATTTCGTGGCGGAATTAGGAATTGAG
>JAFAQG010000461.1 GCA_019246575.1 Acidobacteriaceae bacterium | reverse complement strand
ATCATCTCGGGTCACGGCAATATCGAGACCGCAGTGAAGGCCACAAAGCTCGGCGCATTCGATTTCATCGAGAAACCCTTAACCATAGACAAAGTAAGCGTCGTTCTGAAAAATGCGATTCAGCAGCGGCGCATGGATCTCGAGCTGAAAAGGCTGCGGGAAGACTCGGCCCAGCCCGAGATCATCGGCGAAAGCGTTCCGATGAAAGCCTTGCGTCAGCAGCTCAAACTCATGGCCGGGACAAACGGACGGGTCCTCATTTACGGCGAGAGCGGAACAGGCAAGGAGTTGGTCGCGCGCGCCATTCACCGCTCCAGCCCGCGGGCAAACGGGCCCTTCGTCGAAGTCAACTGCGCTGCATTGCCCGAGGATCTTATCGAGACCGAATTATTCGGAAGCCGGCGTAAAAATCAGGACGGCACGCTCCATCACAAAATCGGCAAGCTGCAACAGGCCCACGGCGGCACGTTTTTTCTGGACGAAGTTGGCGACATGAGCCTGAAGACCCAGGCCAAGGTGCTGCGCGCGCTCGACGAACACCGCTTCGAACCAGTGGGCGCTTCTCAATCCATTCAGGTTGATGCCCGCGTCATCGCCGCGACCAACAAGAACCTCGAAAAGGAGATCGAGCGCGGGAATTTCCGCGAGGATCTTTTTTACCGCCTGAATGTGATTCCATTTACCGTGCCTCCGCTGCGCGAGCGCGTCGAAGATATCCCGTTGCTCGCCTCACACTTCCTCCGCCACTTCGCACGAGAATACGGACGAAAGCCGAAACAGTTGAGCGATGATGCAGCCGCAGCGCTCATCTCCTATACGTGGCCGGGCAATGTTCGCGAGCTCCGAAACCTGACGGAGCGCCTCGTCATCCTCTACCCGCAATCGCGAATCGAAGCGCGCCACCTGCCCCCCGATTGGGGTCGCAAGCCCCAAACCAAACAAAGCGATGGATTCGGCAGCCTGCACGAGGTGAAAGAGGCCGCAGAGCGCGATTACATTTTGCGCAAACTCGAGGAGACAGGAGGCAACGTCAGTCGTGCTTCCGAGCTGCTCGGCCTGGAGCGTAGCAACCTCTATCGCAAGATGAAATCGCTCGGAATCGCGCCGAAAGATTAGTCGGCAATGAGTCGAGCCGTTTGGCTCGACTGTCGAGTTCGGCCCAGATTCTGTCCACCGGAGTAGTCGCGCCATTTTCAAACCGCATGGCATCGACTGTTTCGAGACATCCCTTCGAGTGATTCCATTCCTGCGCCGTGCGGTCCTCCGGATCAAAGACGAAGATGTGCTGAATGCCCCATTTCGAATACATACGGCATTTGCGATTGAGATACTGTGCCGAATCCGATGGTGAAAGGATTTCAACAGCGACTTCGAATGGCTGCGTGGGTATGGCCACCCGATAGGTTTTGAGGTTGCAATCACGCCCGCTAACGGCTGCGCCTTATTGCTTAACTTAAGCCTGACCTCAGCGCCACTTTCGAAACCAACTTCATCGAGCCGCATGAGCAGGATTTTTTGCAATAGACCGTGAAGCGAAATTGGCATCGCTTTGGGCACTGCCTGTCCAAACCAATATTCGTGATACGGCTTCCGGTCGCCGTATAGCCGGTCGAATTCCTCCAGCGTCAAATGTTGTCCTTGGGCCAGACTCGCCATCGAATTAAACTTAAACCTCGTTCAGCGCCACAGAACCTGTAAACCCTTATACCGTCGAAACACGCGGTCGCCGCTCGCGAGCGGAACATCTTCCGCTAGCGCGGTGGCGATCAACATGCGATCGAACGGGTCTCGATGATGGGGCGGAAGCGAGAAGAGGCGGTAGGCGTGCCGTGGCTCGAACGGAATGATCGTCACACGCAGATCGAGAACTGCTTGGCGCGTGTGTGCCTCCGATAACACATTCTTGATCGCAATCTCCATCACCGACGCCGAACTAAGACAGCTTTCTGTTCCCGGATCTTGCATGACCTCGCGCACATTTTTGGGCAACTCAGTTCCGCCCAACCCGGCCGCAATGTACACGACTTGCGTATCCAGGAGCACGCGCATCAGTAGCGGCCTTCGATGAAGGCATCCACTTCCTCGTCCGTCATGGGATCGAAAACGTGCGGATCGACAATCTTGACTTTGCCCTTTAGTGTTCCGAATTTCGGCTTGCGCTTCTCCGCCGCTTTCGCGGGCACCAAATTGGCCACCGGCTTGTTGTAGCGCGAGATGGTCACGGTCTTTCCCCGTTCGACGGCGTTGAGCAGCTCGGCGAGATTCGCTTTGGCGTAGGCAGCACTTACCTTCATATCGGTATTGTACAACTTTCTTGTACAACTTTGGCGCTTAATCTTCCTTGCAATGATCCGCAAAAATCTTCGCAATCGTGTAGATGCTCTGCATCGGATTCGCGCCCACCGATGTCGGGAAGATGCTTCCATCCACGACGTACAGCCCGCGCGTACCCCAGACATGAAAATCTTGAGCCACAACGCTGCTCTCCGGCGTAGCTCCCATTTTGTCGGTCCCCTGCATGTGCGCGGACGTGATCATCGTGCGGCCCGAGATAAATTTCAGATTCTTCTCTACCAGGCTCGCCTGGTCGGCTGATCTGAGGATCTGAGGTCGGATGTCCGCCGCCTCGCTCTGCCCGCCTAAAATGTCTTCCGTAGTAGGAAGGTACACTTCCTTCGCTCCGGCTTTAAACATGACACGCACCGCTTCTGCGACGCCTCGCGCGAAGCGCCCCTTGTCCGCGTCGCAGAGTGTGTAATCGATCTGAGGAGCACCGTTTCCATCGAGCACAATACGGTTACTGGGTTGAGGTGTGTCGACGAGCATCACACCAAACCCGGCAAGGTCGCGAAAGGCTTTGATCATTTCGTAGGAGTGCCGGGCCGGACCGGGACTCATGATGGCGGCATACAGCGGCTGATCCGCCATCGATTCCAGCGCGTATCCTCTATCCGTTAGGTGATCGTCGACATAAACGGACGCCTCTGTGCCGGTCAGCACGTCAATATGATGGTCGAACCGGCCCATGATGGGCATCGACGGATGCAATACGATACCGCGTCCGATCTGATCGTTTTTCACCCCGCTGCGCAGGAGTATCGTTGGCGAGCCAAGCGCGCCCGCCGATAAAATCACTGTCCTGGCATGAATCGTGACCGGTTCACCCGCGTGCAGCTTCAAGTTGTTCGGATCGGCGATGGCGCCCGCCTCCGGAATCGTCGATCGCATCGCTACCTCGACACCAATTGCTCGCAGACTCTCGCCGTCGCGCCGAAACAGCACACGCCGCACATCGGCATCCGGCAGCAAGCCGACCGGATTCGTGCGATCCTCCACCGCCGGAATCAGTAACTCGCTTTCCGCCGACCGTTTATCCGTAACCGGCGATGGCGAGGTTCCCGGAGCATACGTGTTCAGACTGTACAGCTTCGGATGAAGCCCGGACAGCTTTGCTCCCTCCCACAAGGCGCGATTGTTCCGATTAATCTCCTGCTCCCTGAGCGTGCGCGTGCCGATGGTTCGCTTCACCCATTCGTACTCGCGTGCGAGCTCAGGCTGCGTGAACTCATCTGCTGCAATTCGCCCCGCTTTGCGCCAGCTTTCAATCTTCGTCCGAATCGCATCCGAAATCGGGGCGAAGCACAGATCAACGTTCACCTGCGAACCGCCGCCCACCCCCATACCATTCCGGATCCGGATCGCTCCGTCCATCGATGTTCGTGTATCGATGAGATCGTCAATCAGCCTCGTTTCCATCGACCCCGGGACCACGAACGAGCCGCGCTCGACCAGCAGCACGCGCCTTCCATTCCGCCGAAGCTCATGCGCCAGCACAGAACCTGCCGGACCGCTGCCCACAATTAATACATCAATCGCGTGGCCATCACTCTCGACCAACTCCTTTTTCCCGCTGTCGTAAACCAGCCGCGTGGGCGCGAGGTGCGGCATGTGCGATTTGACGTACTCCGCCGGTGCGAACAGATCGAGCTTGACCCCGGTAAGCTCGCCCTGCACCGCGCCATAGCCCTTTACGATATAGAAATTCCGCACCGTCGCTGCTAAGTGCCGTGGCTCGACGGCATCGCAGTTTTGCAGTAATCGCAAGACCTCCGCACGCTTCTCGCGAGAGAGTACTGCAAAGGAGCCGCTGCCCGCGCCCTTGATCGCGTTCGCGATCCCGCAGCTATTCCCGAACCCGCGCAAGTCCGCAAACGATCCAAGCAATTCCTGCAGGGCTGAAGTCTTTGCTGCCTCCTGCCAGATATCCTCGCGTGCGGTCTTGAGAAGCACGGCAGTGTGCGGATCGTCGGGCAACTCATCAATCGGAAGAAAGGACGCAAATAATGCGTTATGTACGGCCCGCAAGGAGCTATCAAGAGACGCGTCTGCAACTGCCGTCCCCGCTGCGGCCGCGCTGTTCGCAGAAGCTACAACCGCAATCGCTGCTGCACCGATCCATCGTTTAACACTCGCCATCCCCGGCAGTATACCGGGACTCAGTTCAGATACGTTACGATGAGGTCCATGAAACAGGGACTTACTGCACTCCGCAAGTGTGCCTTTGCATTCGCGTTGTTGTTCCTGGCTGTTTATTCGCTCGATTACGTGCCCGGCATTATGGCCCCGAATGGAAAAATGTTCGGCCTCTTTTCCATGACCACCTTCGTGGACATCGGTCACCTGGGGCTCGGGTTACTCGCCCTTATCAGCGGCTTGATCGGGCAGAGGGCGGCGCGCGCCTACTTCTGGTTTCTCGGATTCTTCTATGCCGCGGACGTCGTCGTATATGTCGTCCGGCATGCCCACCTGATCTCGCCCGCGACCAACCTGATGGTGAATCTTCCACATGCGGTCATCTCCCTGCTCGCATTCTTAATCGCGATCAAGGTCGACAAACGGGATTTGCATGCGGCTGCTACGCACGCGTAGGGCGCTGTACCTTCTCCTCCGCGCCATACCGATTCTAATCGTTCTCTTGCTGGCCGGAATTGTCGCGTTCTCATTATCCTCGCCGGCCATCAAGCTTCTGTTTAGGCCCACGCCCGAAGCGGCCAGACATCCGGGAAAGGCTGCAGGTGTCGCGAACTATGGCCGCGACGAGGTCGACACCTTCTACACATATCCCGAGTGGTACATCGTCTGGAGTTACCAGTCCAAGGCCGACTTTCAACAGAAATCTTTGCCCTCCAGCTATTCTTACTTCGGCGACATCGGCCAGTTCTGGCAAGCTTACTCGCGCATGTATGCCGCTACGCGCAATGTGTACCCGTTCGCAACCGGAGACCACATCATGCTCGTCGTTATCGGCTCCTCGTTTGCCGTCGAATATACGCTGAAGGGCCTGTATGAAAAAACCATCGGGCGCTTAAGCGAATGGACTAGCGGCAATCAAATGGTAGCCGAGGATAAGTATGCTGCCCAAGTCGCCGCAAATTACGCCGCCTTCGTACACATGCGCCCGTTCTATGAATTCCACTTCAGACACGCTCTATATGGGCTCTGGCGGTATACGCCGTTTCGTGCAACTCACCTTTTACGAACCGTCGAGCGCCGTATCTGGCTTTCGCTCGATTATGCGGTCGAGTCCGTCTACTGCGAGCTGATTGAACTCGCAACCCATGCCACGTATGGCTTCGAGGACGTAAACACGGCCGCCTGGATCGAATTTCCTGCCGAGGCGAAACAGGGCGTCCTCGGCCGCATCTACTCAGATCACCTCGCGAAAGACCTCGGGCCGACCGCAGCCATCGTCGAGATTCCTCGCTACCAGACTTTCACGACCGACGCGCGAACATTGATGGAGGCTGGCGCGCATTTCCGTCAAATTGCCGGCAATGAGCTCATTGTCTTATCCGGAGTTGTTCCAAGCGGCTGGACAAATCCTGCGCCGAACTTACAGTTGCTGCTCTCGCAGCCCGTCTTATCCGATCGAACAAAAACACGGGTCGTCCTGCTCACGAGAGTCCCCGACTTACACGAGACAGTTCCGTTACTCGAAAGCCATGGCATGGCGATCGAGCATTTGTATGATTACTAAACCCGTTAAAAGTTCAGTCTTACCGCAAGCTGAATTATCCTCGGCGGACGCGCCGTTGTCGGCTGATCGAATGCCGGGTTCGCCTGGTTTCCTTGCGAATCGAACTTCAGCGCCTCGTCGTTCTTCGAAAATTGGCTGTGATTGAACGTATTATATGTCTCGAACCTCAGATACGTCGTGACACGCTCTCCAAAATGGAGCGTCCGGTACAGCGAGAGATCCCAGTTGTTCACACCGGGCCCGGTAATAGTGTTTCTCCCGAGATTTCCCAGTTGCGGCGTAGTGGATGACACCGACCAGGGCACAACGTTCAGACCGGCCGGCTCAGGCGGAGGGCCAAATCGCTGGGCCAGCGGTGCATTTGGGTTAATAACTTCAGCTCTCGCCGTTTCGGAAGGCGAACCGGTTGGGGACGTAATGCTATTAATCAGGCTGTAAGTGGGAGTAAATGGCCCGCCCGTGCTCATTCGCGCCACGCCTGCCAGCTCCCAGTTATCGACTAACCAGCGAACGCTGTGCAGACCCTTGAGAGTGCCCGGCTTCGGCAGCGTCCAATAAAAATTCGCGGAGAAGACGTGCCTCCTGTCGAACCCCGCCGGCCCGTAGTTTCGAGCACGCGGGCTGATGAACGGATCGACCGCATCGCTATAGGCATCCGCCTCATCCAGCGCTTTGCTGAACGTGTAGGACAGGCTCACATTCATCCCCGAGCTGAGCCTATGCTGGAAGCTCGCCAGCAGCGAATGATAATTCGACGATGTTGCGAACTCATACAGCATCACATTGCCCAGCCCTTGATAAGGGCGGAGGAAATTCGCGGGCAGGGCGCTGTTGGTCGTCGTTGGATCCTTGTCCTGCGGGTTCACGCTCAGGAAATTGGCGCCGAGCGGCACCGGGTTGATGTTCTGCTCCTCGAGCAAATGCCGGCCGAGCGAGCCGGCATACCCGATGTCGAATAGGTTCGTGCTCCCGATCTGCCGCTGAATGGACAAGTTGAAGTCGTATACCGCTTGCTCGTGCCCCTTGCCGCTGAGCGAGGTCAGAGTACCAGTGGGCGAAAGGAGTCCCGCGCTCGCACTTGCCGCAATGTCCGAAAACGTTCCGTAATACTGCGTCGGCGTGAACACTGTCGGTGGGTTTCCCAACTGGCCCATCACCGGATTCCCTTCAATCCGGTCGAAGTAGATTCCTCCGCCCCCGCGGATGGATGTCCGCCCCGTGCGGAAGGGATCCCATGCGAAACCGAAGCGCGGCGCAACGTACAAAGGACTGATGGTGTAGAGGCCTCTCGGGACGCCGTTCTTTCCGCCGATGATGCTTCCATCCGCCGGATTGCCTATGCCGGGAGCGAAATCTCCGATCAAACCCGAATTAAACGTCTGCCCCGTAACCGGATTCAGGGCTACTTTGACTCCGTTGATGGTGGCGGGGCGCAAAAGCACAGGCGCTGTCGCGGGGTTGTATGCCGCGATAGAAAAAGACGCCAGTTGATTGCCCGCTTCGTACTGTGGCGGGTCCGCATAAAAGCGCATACCATAGTCGAGAGATAAATTCGGCTTCATGCGCCAGGTGTCTTGAACAAAGAACTCCAGGTTCGTAAATAGGAAGTGGCCCAGTGGCCGCGCCGTCGCTTCCGCGTAGCTGTCATAGTTCCCGAGCAGCGCATTCGCATAGGCATTGTTTGCGTCCAACGCGTTGTTCCCATCCGTATTGAAACTGATGCTGCCGCGCGTCAACGGGCTTGCGCTCTGAATCTTCAGCGTGTGCTCATAATAGACACCCGTCTTCATCGTGTGCGTGCCCCGCACCATGCTCACGTTGTCCACAAAGCTGTAAATCGTGTTGCGGTTATAGTACGGAGTTCCGTCGTCGAGCGACGGGTCTGCATAGTTCGGGATACCGCTGAAGCTCATGTCGGGAATGATGTCCAGCGGATTCAGCGCCGGATTCCGCTGCGGAATCGTAATCCCGAGCTTGGTCCGGTTCACTGCATCCAGATTCTTGGGCACGAATGTCAAAGTATTTTGGCTGACAGCGACCGACGCTTCATTAAACATGGAAGGCGAGATCGTATTGATCGAGTGCAGCGTCGCCACGCGTCCCGGTTGCTGGAAGATGATCGGAGTCAGGGGAAAATTCAGCTTTCCGTCCACCCATATTCCGTACGGCGGCTGCTTCCGGTCCGCATTGTTCCCGAGGGTGAGATACACCTGCCAGTTCTGGCGAGGCGAATAGTCGATCCGTGCGCTCTCTGTACGCCGCGGCGCCGGACCTGCTTCGGAAGCGAAGTAATTCCAGTTGTAAGTGTACGCAGGATTCGGGTCCTTGAAATTAGGCAACGGAAACATATTCAGGATCGCTTCGCCAATGGGCGTCAAGCGCGAAGCAGGAATAACGTTTCCCGGAAATTGTTTCTTTCCGTTCAACGGATCATTCACCTTGATCAGGGTCCCGTTACTGTTATAGGAATGCGAGAAGTTGCCCTGGCGCTCGAGCGCTGTCGGTACTGTCACCTCCTTCGTTCCATACTGTGTCACCTGCTCCTGAAACTCCTGGTTGAAAAAGAAGAAAAGCCCATTCCGGCTGCGGTGGATTTTCGGCAGAATCACCGGCCCGCCAATGCTGTAGCTCGCAATGTTATAGCGGTATTCGGTGCGCGGCTGCCCGGCCTCGTTGTTGAAGAAGTTGTTCGCGTTCAGATCCTCGTTTCGGAAATACCAGGCCGCCTGACCATGGAATTCCGAAGTCCCACCCTTCGTGATCACATTGATCGACGACGGATTCCGGCCGTTTTCAGCCGAGTACGCCGACATCAGCACCTTCACCTCCGCTACGGAGTCCATTGACGGCATGTTGTGAACGCTTCCGTTCGATCCCGTGTCAAGGTTCGTCACCCCGTCCAGCGTCATGTTCTTCGAGTCGTTGCGGCCTCCCATGATGTAAATGCCCCCGATGCTCGTCGGGCTCGGCGCGTCCCTCCCGTCCGTCGTATCAACCACCCCCGGCATCAGGCTTACCGCGTCGAAAATATCGCGGCCCCGCAGAGCGATGTGATCGAGTTGATCGCCTGTGAGCGTCCCCGACCGTTCACCCGTCGCCAGATTCACCGCTACCGGCGCTGCATTCACCGTTACCGATTCCGACACTTGTCCCACTTGCAATGTGATGGTCTGCAGTGACCGTGTCTCGCCCGCGTCGATTCCGATGCCTTTCTGTTCGTACGTCTTAAACCCCTGCATCTCGATCGTTAACGTGAAAGTCGCCGGTGTCAGGTCCGGGAACGAGAAGTACCCGTCGTTTGTCGTTGCCGTGGTGCGGACAAATTTGTTTGCTTCGTCAGTAAGTTTTACGCTGACCAGCGGTACTGGAGCTCCGCTCGGGTCCTGCACGCTTCCGGAAAGCGCACACGACGTGTTTTGTGCGCGCGCGAGCAATGGCACTAATAAGGTCGTCAAAAGCAGACGCGGTCTGAGCATAGAGCCCCTCTCCTAATTGCTTTACTTTATCTCTTTTTCTACTGCGAGTGACCGTAGGCTGGCAATTAGTACCCTCAGGACGCGTCATTCGAGTACTAACGTTGGAGCCGCTTAGTTTGTTTCCATGTAATCGGCTTGCCTCAGATCAGGCGCAGGAATCCGTGCAGGGTTGAATCACTGAATCCCATAGCTCGCGCCGAACGTCAAGGTGAAGGAGTTCTTCTTGAAACCAAGCGGGGGATCGTTCAAATAATTGTCGATACCTCCCACAGTGAAGCCGACCCGGTGATATACCGGAAACGTCAAATTTGCATTCGCCAGAGCCGAATAGGCAGTCGTATTGTTCCAGGCGGGAATGTAATTGCCGCTTTCGGTAAACACAACTCCGTGCGCGAACTTGTAAACGTAAGCTTCCCCAAATGTCGACCCAATGAGGCTCTTGTTTTGACTCGCTATCGTGAAGCGCTGATTTATGTAATCCAGGCTGGCCTTAATATCGAACTCGTGCCTGTCATTCTTCAACACAACGAATCCCAGGCCGCCCCCGTAGTCCTGCTGCAGATTTAGCCCCTGCGAATAGTTGTGATCGAACAATCCCTGTACAAACACAAACAGTCTGGGCTTCAGATACCAGTCCTGCTCCACACCCAGGTGCACAATCGACGTTTTCGTTACTGGTGTCGCCGGCTGGCTAATCTTTCCGTAAGCCTCGTTAAAACTAACAACGGTGCGACTTCTCTGATCCAGCCAGGTCTCGCCCGGAACTGCGCGGGTCAAATTAACTGCAGCCGTGTAGCTCTGGCTCTTCTGCGTCGAATTCGTGTACGCGATACCGGCCGTTGCGCCGCCGTTCCAGGCCTGAAAAAAATTGCGCCGCTCAAACGCTCGCCGGAAACTAGCTTCGTCGATAACTTGCGCAACATTTGTCACCGGAATTGTCTGCGCGGCTGCTTGCGCGCCGCCCGTCACCTGCACCTGCTGATCAGTCACCGCGATCGTTCCTTGTGGCGCCTTGTTTTCGTCCTCCGCCCCATGCAGCTTCACGCCTTTTTGAATGACGGCAAACTTCTCCGGCGAATGGAGTTCCTGAATTTTGCTCCAATCCACCGTCACTTGCCCGGCAGCATCGCTTTTAAATACAACGGACGAATCGTTCGAGCTGACAACGTGTCCCACGAACTTTTCGCCCGTCTTGCAAACAATGACATCGGATCCCGGCGTCTGCGCCTGGGCCCCGTACGTTATCAATACGCAAACTACAGAAGCTCTGATTGCTCGTCTGGTGTTTGGCATGAGGTAACTACCATATCAAGCGCCCTCGATCGGCGGTAAGCACCGGATTTGCCACCCGGCAGTTCTAGAGTCACAAGTCGTAAGTCTTTGAATTAATGCAGCTTAACCCCAAATCGCTTGACATAGGGCCGTGCTA
>JAFAQG010000370.1 GCA_019246575.1 Acidobacteriaceae bacterium | reverse complement strand
CAGATCCACGGTGCCGAGCGGCAGGTTTGTGTGTCCGAAAAACACGACCTTGCCGTCCTGCACGGAGCCGGACGTGATGGGAATTTGGACGGCCCCGGCGCTCGGATGATGCAATGTGACCTGTCCGGTGAGCGAAGCGCCGGTCTGCGTCAGCAGAATTTCAGCCGTGCCGTTCCAGCCGCGGCCGTTCCCCTGACGGGCATGGACGGCCGTTGTGTAAGTGCCGCTGATATCCGGCTGCGGAAAACAGCCGGTGAGAAAAGGGGTTACCAGGACTAACAGCCCGATGACCACCGCAAACGTGATTCGTTTAATGGTGACGATTCCTTGAGAGTGATAGAGAAATGGGGCGACCGTCAGAACCAGATCGGCAATGAAAGAAAAGGGACAGAAGCAACCCTCAGCGGGCGCCACCGATGCCGTGATAAATCAGAATGGATGGCGCTGTGGGATCGAATCTCACGAGTCCTGGCGAGCTTCCGCCAGGAGCAGCTCGGCGAACGTGAGCTGGTGGGCATCCAGGGCGAGGAATACGCCACGGAAGTGATCGCGGGCGTAAATCCGCAATGCCATATTCCCAATGCAGTGGTCCCGTCTGCCAACGGTGCTATTGCGAAACGGACCATCTTGTGCTCGTCGGAGGGACGATCTTTGTAGTGCAGGTGAAGAACTACAAAGGCCGCCTTGTCTGGGAAGACACGAGCGAGCGCAGGCGGATGCAGTGGAAAATCGGACACTACGGCGAGACGATTCTGCCCAAGCCCGCCACGAATCCGGTTGCGCAGGCCCGCAGCTATATTCGACCGGCCAAGGCGTACCTGTCCGCCACTTGCGATGCCCGGTTATCGAACGTGTATATGCAGCCGGTCGGAGTCTTTACACGAACTGCGGCTATTACGGCAATTCACAGCCTAGACAAAGGGCTGATCTACGTGGAAGAGCTGCCTATGTTTTTTGCCTCGCGGCGCAATGACCGATTCGCGGAACACCCCTCGACCTGGCTGTTGCGCGGCTTGCGCGCCCTACCGCGCCTGGATGTGATTCGCTCCAAAGACGGCCAGCTCTTTCGCGGGTTTCTGGAAGGGTCTCATCTCGAGTACCGCGGACCCGACCACCGTACCTACAGATGGTCATGGGAGGAGCTGGAAGTGATCTACCTGGAATCGGGATTCTTTTCCGCCAGCGACCGAGTCACGGTGCAGCTTCGGTCCGGACAAAAACTGGAATCCGCCGCCGTGCAGGGCCGGGTCAAAATGGTGAGTCTCGACGGGCAGCGGGCCGAGCACCGCCTCTCAAATCTGCCGCTGATTGCCCCCTCGCCCATTCGAACCACGGCCAAGCCGGTCGGCCTGGCCGCTCGGGTATAGCGCAACATATATATAAGGATGGGCCCGCGAGCGAGCGAATGTACCAGGCGGTCAAGCTGAGCTGGCACGGCGGTTTCCGCAGCCGCTCAGTAAAGAACCAGGAACCAGGCGACCGCGTACAGGCCCACACACAGCAAGATGAATGGAAGTGCGGACTGTTGTAGAACCAAGCCGGACAGACTCGGAGCAGCAGCGCGCTGTTGCATCCGCAGATATAACGGTTCAACTTCGTGATCGAGGACATGCCGCAGCCAGAGTGCGGCAGGCGTTTCCGGCATCGTCATAGAATTTTACCTTTCATCGCATGGCACACGCGGCCGATTTTCCTCTGGTGAGGTGTAGCCGTGAGCCGGAACATTATGCCGCAACTCCAGACGCGATGCGCTGTGGAATTGGAATGCCGGCGGCCCGCGGCGTCACCGATTGAACGGGTTTTCCGGCAGGGCGGGAAACCACCGTTTCGAACTGTTTGCGTCCAAGCACAATTTCTTCGGCGTGAAGCCAGCGAAAAGCGACGGAAGCGTTCATGGACGTGTACTCCTTTGTTCAGATAGAAATAGCCTGCATCGCCAGGCGAGAACGGCTGCGGAACCGTTGATCCAGGGTTTTTACCAGAACCCCGAACTGGCAAAAAATGCGTACGCTCCGCGATCGCGGTCTAACGGAACGGCGCCGCCAAACCGGAGTAACAAAACACGGACAAGCGTGATTGCGAGCAGTCAGTAATTGCGTAAATGAACGCGAGGAATTAGCGTATGCGGACGGCGGGGGCGTGAATCGAATTGGGAAGTGCAACGATTTCGAGCGCTGCGTCTGGGCTCGAGCGCAGGAGTTGGAGCAGTCGCGCCCAAGTCGGATCGGGACTGCCCAGCTGGTACTCGCGATTGCGAGTGCGAATGTGCCGGTGTTTCACAACAGTGAGAACATCGCTGGTGTGGATCGTCTCGCCATCGCCATGATCGGGATCGCCCGACACGGTTCCGACCAGGTGTCCCCGAATCAATTGCCGATTTTCCAAGCGCGCGTGTCCTGTGGTCGCACGTGCGACAGCGGCATTGTTCACTACATCCATAGAGGCTCCTCAGGGTGAGGGAACGGAAGAAATCGGTGTTCCGACTCGGTCTGTGGATCTGGCAACCCCGGCACGGTCCAGCCCTGACACCGCGCCGCACGCGGAACTGTAGTCAGGAAAGATGAACAACTGTCCACCCGAGAGTCGCGCGGGCAGGCAGCTCAACGGCGGCATTGTTCAGAGAGGAAGTGGCGGCCCGGAGTTGAACCGGGGTGACCTGTGGCAGGCACAGGGGACTAGCCGGCGCGTCACCGCCACTGGAAAGCGAAGTGCGTCCTGGTTCGGACGAAAGAGATGAGAAACTGCCGGACACGGCCAGCACGCACCATCAGCGAAAAACGGCGGGCAATGACGTGCGCGCGCTCCACGGCGGAACTTGCCAAAATCAGAACGGTGAAAAGCGCATTGCTCCGACATCTGGCACACAGACTCCTCACACGTATACGCCACAAGTGGAGAGCGCGCGTAACGGGAACGCTCCCCCATGTGGGAAAACCTCGAGAACCCAGATCGAACCGTCAAAATCGACGAGTGCGCAAGCCACGGCAACCAGGTTGGTAAGAGCCCAACGCCGCAACTCACGAATAGAACGGAAACAAAACATGGCAGAGCTCCTTTCGCAAGCTGCCGAGGGGCGGCACGAGACATCTGGCCCACAATCCATCGGGGGCGGCTCAGAACAGAAGCGGAGCTACTAGAGTGAACACACGCATCAATCCGGCTCGAGGAGTGCAGCGATGAGATCGGGATGCGCCGCGCACAGTTCGTAAACCGCGTTCGTGTAAGCAAGATCGGCAGTCTCGGTGCGCACGATGAGCCACAGTGGATTGGTGACGATCTCGGTGCCATCGACAAATTCGGGATGGCCAAAGGCGCGACCGGTTACGACGATG
>JAFAQG010000157.1 GCA_019246575.1 Acidobacteriaceae bacterium | reverse complement strand
CGAGGCGATCCGCGCAGTGGGCGACGGCTATCGGCCGCGGCTGATCTTCACCTCGTCATGCGCAGCCTTTGGCGCCCCGTTCCCCGACGTCATCGGCGATGATTTCCATCTCACGCCGTTAACCTCCTATGGGACGCAGAAAGCGGTGTGTGAGCTCCTGCTCGCCGACTATACCCGCCGCGGCTTCGTCGAGGGCGTCGGGTTGCGCCTGCCTGCAATCTGCGTGCGGCCGGGCAAGCCCAACAAGGCGGCCTCGGGCTTCTATTCCAGCATCATCCGCGAGCCGCTCGCGGGTCATGACGCGATCCTACCGGTGGACGACAGGAACGTGCACACCCACGCTTCGCCGCGCGCCGCCGTCGGCTTCCTCATCCATGCAGCGCAGGTGTCCTTCGACAAGCTCGGTAGCCGCATCAATCTCACAATGCCCGGCGTGTCTTGCACCGTCGCCGAGCAGATCGAAGCGTTGCGGCGGATCGCCGGTGACAAGGTGGTGGCGCGTATTCGGCGCGCGCCCGATCCGCTGGTGATGCGAATCGTCGACGGCTGGCCGCACCGTTTCGAAGCGGCGCGCGCTCGCGTACTCGGCTTCGTCGCGGAAAGCTCGTTCGACCAGATTATCCGCATCCACATCGAGGACGAGCTGGGCGGAGTTATCGAGACTTGATCATTCGCATCGCCGGTCTACCCAGAGCGCGAATGTGCGTCGCACCACAGGCCTTTTTCACGCACCAGGGCTCAGCCGCGCCCGTTGCGCTCGCGCAACCTCGATAACCGAGAGGATTCGATGAAGGTGGGCGAGCTTCTCCAAACGATTACGCCACTCCGCTTCATCGACCCGGCAAACGTCGGGAATGCAGGTCGGGGTCGAGGGAACGTGAGGGCATCCAAGTTTCCTGAATACTTGCAAGATGAAATCAGACCGACTGGGGTTTCTATCTCAAGCTTGTGAACGATGATTTGGGACGGTAAAAATCGGGCTTCCACACAAGGCGCAAATTAACGGTAAACGGCGAAAAGGAGAGTAGCTGCGAACGCGATAACTACCGCGAGGAGCCCGAACAACAGTACGTAACGCACATTGTGCCCGGTGACGCCCTGTCGGGAATCAACCTTGTCGAGCGTTGGTCTTTGTATATCTAAACTTCTTTCTCCATGCCGTTCAAACTGATCCCGCTCCTCGCCGGAAGGGCGCGCCGTCTTGATGCGAGCGTCACTCATCACTTTCTCCTCGTATTAGCGAAGTCAACGTTCAAACCGAGCTGCGCGTTCCGTCCCGAGCCGTACCGGATCCTCCTAAAAATGCAGCCGAGCCGCGGAAGCCCGCGGCTCGGCCCGATGCGTGAAGCCGGCCGTCAGTGATGCCAAAACAGCGCGAGCAGCAGAATGATTGGAATTGGCACGCCGAGCAGCCAAAGCAGAATGCCTCGACCCATGTCTACCTCCAGCTCGTTCAAGCAGCGACAGATGCGCTTACAATCCATGACGTCAGGAAAAGGTTCCACATCGCGAATCCTCGGGCTGTTGCCTACGAGGAGACAATCGCGCCGGCTGCCAAGCGGCAATGGCGGGATTCTAATCTGGTCTTTGGTTGCGCGGGCGGCCGGTCGACGCGGTGCAACAGGAACAAACCGGATTTCCCTACGTTTTAGTCCGGTACGAATGAACGAGGCGAGCGAGGTTTTTTGCTTACGCCACAACCAGGAGGCACGACGATGTGGAAGAGGATGGCTGTTGCCGCGACGCTTGCAGCCGCGATGGCAACCACGGCTCACGCGCAGCAGAGCGCGACGACCGGCGCGGCGCCGCCGAGTCAGGCGCAGGTGCTCAGCTCAGTCCCGGCGAATTCCGTCACGGTCACCAATTACTACCGGCAGAATGTGTACGATCCGTCGGACGCCAAGATCGGCGAGATCAGCGACGTGCTCGTGGGTAAGGACGGCAAGGTCGAGGCCTTCATCGTGTCGGTGGGCGGCTTCCTCGGGATCGGGAATAAGGATGTTGCGGTGCCGTTCTCGGCCGTTCATGCCACCGAGAAGAACGGCACGTGGTATCTCACCATGAACGCCACCAAGGATTCGCTGAAGCAGGCGCGCGGCTATACCTACGACAAGGCCAAGGCAACTTGGGTCCCAGCTGCATAACCGAGACATGGTTGACCAAGAAACCCCTGTCGAATTCGGCAGGGGTTTTTGTTGGGCAGTCTTTTCGAGCGACTAGCCTCAATACGGGCGAGAAACCGGCCGCTCCGCTGGCAAGGAACATTCCTGGTGTTAGAGCGTTATGGCGGGGGCTAGGAACAGGAGCTGATCATGCTGTCGACCATTCTCGTCGTGGTGCTCATTCTTTTGCTGATCGGTGCGCTACCGACGTGGGGCTATAGCAGCGGATGGGGATACGGACCCGGCGGGATCGTGGGCCTCCTCTTGATCGTCGTCATCGTGCTGGCATTGACGGGACGAATATAGCACCCCGGTCGCACGCGCGAGACACCCGCGCGAGATAGCCCCGATTTCTGAAGCCTGGAGCCGGCGGGACATGGGGCGGTCCTTCGCCATGACTTCTTTGACCGGAGAACTTCTTCGACTGAAGACAGGAGGGCCTAATGGATTGGAATCGTGTGGAAGGAAACTGGAAGCAAGTGAAGGGTAAGATCAAGGAGAAGTGGGGCAAGCTCACTGACGACGATCTCAACGTCATCGACGGGAAGCGCGACCAACTGGAGGGTAAAATCCAGGACAGGTACGGGTACGCGAAGGATCAGGCAAAGAAGGACATCGACGACTGGTTCAACGCACAGCGCTGGTGACAGCGCGCTCCTCAGCTCAATCCCGGCCTTTGTGCCGGGATTTTTTTTATTTGGGGTCAAGCCGGTGACCGGTCGGGCCGAAACTGTCGTTACCGCTGGAGGAAGATGCGGAGAGTGCCGTGAGCTTGCCCGCACGGGATGCGGGAACTTAAATCGCCATGAACGTGTTCTGCTTGAAGGTATTCAACGCAAGGAGTATCTCATGTCAGACCCTCGCTTCACGGATCCCGCAAGCGATCCTCTCCGTACGGGCCCGCGCGATCCGATCGCCACCGGACCTTCCCGCTACAATGCGGATTACGGGGCTAACCGCGGCATGTGGGCCTGGATCGTCGGCATCATCGCCGTGATCATT
>JAFAQG010001060.1 GCA_019246575.1 Acidobacteriaceae bacterium | reverse complement strand
CGAAGGAAGCCAGGATGGGCCGAACGCAAGCCCACGCGGGTTTGCATTCAGAGGGACTTACTTACAGACCGTTGCGGTCTGGGTTAGTGTGCCGCGCGGTGCAGTGCATCCAGGGGGAGCAAAAGCCCGCCAAAGAGGATGCCTGCCGCGAAGGCAATGATTTTCACAACGCCAAAGGTCACCACGCCCTGGTGTGCCTTGGCATAACGCGGTATGACGTACGCACGGACTTGGGGCCGCGTCGCAAGGCGTCGGAGTCCATTGAGAAGATCGCCTCTATGGCAAAAGGCGAGAAACAACAGGCCAGTGATTTCCACTATCTTGAGGTGCTGAAAAGACACCGGTCTGCCAAGCAGCAGACCCGCCATCAGCATCACCAGATAGGGTGTGTTCTTTTCCATTTGGATGAAGCTCTCCTTCGAGGATTTGAATAATGTCCCAAGTCTGGGTTTTGTCATGCAGACAAAAATCGAGGAGAACGAAGCCGGCTATCGATCCGCTCGTGATACCCCTTCTTTCACCAACAGGGCATTTGCGCCTTTGAACTGCGTTTCGACGCGGTATTCCGTCACAACGAAAAATGTAGCTTTCTCTTGAAACGCGGCAACCAGGGCTTCTTGCTCACTGCCGAGTTCGCGGCCCATGGCGACCTCCTCTCCAGACGAACCGTTCGCCAGGAAATAACGGTCCAGAGCATTGGCCTTCGGCTTTGCACTCCCGCGCTTCGTGCCTTTTCCTTCCCGCCCCCGCGCTTTTCGGGCGCCTTCGGCCACCGGCTGTGCTGGCAGTTCCGCGATCGCCGCAGCACTATTCATTTGAGTTCTTTCCTCCTTCACAACCTATTTTTCCCGCGCGCCTTTGGACGCGGGCAGCAGTCCGCGCCACGGTCCGAAAAGCAATCCGGCGAGTATAGGATTCCGGAGCAAATGCCGCAACCCTCCGGACAAGCGGCTTCGCATGCGGAACACCAAACCCCAGGCCGACAACGCCGTCACACACAGGACAACGAGCGCCTGCCAGCGGCGAACCGTCGGAGGCCGTTCGAGCCTCAGTCCCGTGAGATGGCCGAAGATCAGGTTGTCCGAACTGACGGCGACACAGGCAACCAAGGAAACCAGGATCGCCAGAATAGCCTGCCGCTGCTCCGCGCGGATTTCAGTTCCCATGGATATAATGCATACCCAATTCCCGAAAATTCTGCAAATACCTTCGACACGGTCACTGCACTCCGGCATCGGCGGCGATCTGCTGATGCACCGCACCCTGCATCAAGCCGTCGGGCTGGCCCAGATCTTTGCTCTCCTCGCCCATCACGGCCTCTTCATAAAATTGGGCTACGCGCAATCCGCTCGCGTCACGTTCGGTGCGAACCACCGGCGCCAGCCGTAGGTTGTAGTGGGCAACGATCCGGTCACTTGTTTCTTTTCCATCCTCGATGTGATGGATCTCGCGAACGCCCAGAACGGTATACGCGAGATTGACCCCGCTCACAGGATCGATCCGAATGATGTTGAAATTGCTGACAATCCGCTGGGCCTGAATCTTGTCGAATTCGCCATCCTCGCGCATTTTCTTCAACGAGGCCTGCCGCAGATTCAACGTCATCATGTTGAACGCATCCGCCAGATTCGCATCGGCCGTTGCCGGTTGATAGCTTAAATACTTATTCAGAAACTTGCGAATGAAAAATTTGATTGCAACCTCATCCGCGGGAATCTCTGTGGCCGGAAGCAGCCCGATGCGCGAGGAAACCGGCCCGGTGACACGCACATTAGCGACCGTTACGGAACCATCGGAATTCTCTTGCAGAATCGGCGGATGGGCGATCTGCCGAAACGTGTAAAACAGACCCCCGCCCAGCACGATCACAACAAGCGCCAAAATAGTGACGATCCCGAATGCCAGATTCAGGCGTGCTTGTAACTGCCCGTTGTAGTCCCAGTAATGGTAGCTTTTTGCTTTTTTGGTCGATTCTTCCGCATCCTTAATCTTCATAAGCCGTCCTCGTTGCTAAATACAACTTCGAGGGTCATTTGTCACCCTTGTTGCTGAACCTATTGGCAATAGACAGACCGCTCTTCGCAACACGACCTATTGCGCCGCCGATGTCTCCGTTTACGATCAACCCGGCAAGCAGCGGTATTAGGGCGACCGCGAAGGCGAGAACTACACTTACGATCCCGATGAGCAGAGTGCTTCCGAGACCAACCAGAAATCCCAAAAACCCGTTTGCGTTCTCTACTGCTGTCACTGAATCCATATGGATCAGGACCATCAAACTCGCGAACAGCGCATACAGTACAGGCCACATACCCCAGGTCGCAAACCCCTTCAGGTAACCCCTCGTGTACGAAGCCAGGCTGCCACTGGGATACAGCGCAAAGACCAGCGGTCCAAGCCCATACAGCACCACACCTGCGATTAGGTAAAGCAGTGAGAACATCACATACGCCAGCCCGAGGATGATGTAACTCACCACCAAGAACACGCCTGAGATACCTGCCGCGATTCCGCCTTTTAGCAGATCCCATAAACCTTGAGCACCGGCGTTGTTGTTCCATTCCGTTCGCGCTTGCTGCATCCATTGCTTAACGAGATCGCCGCCGCCTCCTGTATGTGACAGGATTGTGTTCGCAACCGAATCGAACGCGTTTAGTCCCAGGTGGAATACGGTATCCCAGTTCGCGAGCAGAGTCACCATGAGCATGCCTTTGACGAGAACCGCACCCAGCTCGTTGAAATCGGCGCCGCGCCACCACGTTTCGTAAACGTGGTACAGCACCGTCGCCACGATGATCCCCTCGCCAACGTGAGCCGTGGTTGTCGTCACACCGCCGCTGTTAACGCCACTAAGAGCTGTTGTAAGTAGCGTTTCGAAATAAAAGGGCGATGCCATAGTCTTACTGCTCCACGCCGCTAATCTGTTGCTGAAGCTTTTGCCCCGAATTGGCGCGTCCTTTAAGCAAGCTCGTCGCGTTGGCCAGACCGGTGCTATGCACGCGCATCAGATCCGCCATCGCCGATTGCGTATAGGCTTGCGATTTCACGAGCCACGCCGCCGCGGAGGCCTCGATCATCGGAGCCGTCCCAGGCGCTGCGTTATTGATCGCTTCCTGCATTTGGTCCGCGGCCCGCAGTTCGGCGTCGGCCATCTGGTCGTAGACCACCGCGCGCTTCATCGCGTCCTGGGCCACGGCATCGCTCAGATCCATCGTCAGCCGGTCCGCCGGTGAAGCCGTGTTGATCGCAGGGGTCGGTCCATACACGGTCTGAAAAACACCCCCGATCTGCGCAATATTCGTGGCATTGCGGGAGAGAAGAATGGTTTCGAGCTGTGATGGATTCGGCAAAGTGGCCGAGTGCAAAGGACTGTTCAACACGTTTGTGAACACATGCATGTTGTTCCAGAGCCCGCCGAGTAAGGAGCGCGTTTGGGTGATCAGCGCTGCGGGGTACAAAACCTTCTGCTCGAAATCCCGGATCTCGCTCTGGATGGAATTCAGCTTGTTCAGGTCACCGCCGATCGTGCTCACGAGGCTGCTGTTGATCTGCACGAGGCCCAGCGACATCTGAATACAACACGGGCTCACAAACTGGCAGACACCCTGCTGCGGCGTGAGCAACGCCAACAGAACAGTCGCCGCCACTGCCGGATACGTGTGCGCCCGTATCCAGGAAGCTGTCCGGTCTGCTGCTTTTTTGAAGAATACTTTCATGGCCCGTTTTCCTCTCCGAAACTCCTAATGCGCGTTGAGAATGTTGCCAACAGCCTGTTGCAGCTGATTCGTTGCGCTAACATGGCCCTTCAGCTCGGCAGTTTCATGCGCCAGATGCGCGCCCTCCAGGCGAAGGTAGGCGGCCAACATCTTCTGCGTGGCGGCTTGCGAGCGGAGCATGGTGACCAGCGCCGTCGCAGTAATGTAAGGCGCGGTGCCTGGAGTCGCTGAGGTGCTCATGTTTTCGAGCTGATCCCCGACGCTGCGCACGGTCGCGTTCACTTGCTCTCCGCGTTTGACCTGCTCGAGCGTGTCCAGCGCGAGCGCATCGTCCACGTCCGTCAGGTCCTTATCCCGAGGCGACATCCTGTTATCCGTGGGCACCGGAGCGAAGACCTGCTGATACGCATTGTTTAACTGGGGCAGGTTTGTGCCGATGCGGTCGGTCATTACCTGCTCGAGAGAGCGCGCCTGCGTCAGCGTGGCGCTCACGGGTACATACTGCGACAACAGCTGCATCGGATGCTGATACGTGTTGACCCAGTTTGTCGAGTACGCCCGAGCCTGCTGGATCATCGATTGCGGAAACACGACGGCCTGCTGAACCGACCGGATGTCGGTCTGGATCGTATTGACGCCCTTCAGCAAGGCGCCCACAAACGTGTTGATCGTTTTCATCACAACACCGATCTCCGATAACAAGCCCAATCCCTGAGCCTGCGGCGGGCGCACCAGCAACAAGGCGACGAGCACGCCGCCTGCGCATGCTATACGCCTGCGATCCTGGCGATTGATCCAACCCAACACTGCAGCAAGGAGTACCCCAAGAACAAACACAATGCAACTCGCCTTTCTATTTCGCAGCGGCCGCCAACACCCTTTCCTCGTCGGCTTCCGGCTCGGGATCGCACTCGAAGCGTTCCTCTTCCGGCAAGAACGGCAGTTCGGAGAGCCCGCGTGGAAACTTCCGCGCGAGTTCCCTGTAGACGTCGAGCGCGGGCAGGTTTCGATTCTGCTCGAGAGCCCAGGCGCGGTATTTCTTTTCCCGCGCGTAGGAAGTGCAGATCCAATACAGCAAGGGCGTAGGCACAACGCGAACAATCTGGTTCGTTTCGTTCTCGCCGAGCACCAGCAGCATCTCGCTGTAGCGGCCCATCACCGGCGGCGCGAAGTTCTTCACCGTCTCGATGGCCTGGTCGGACAAGCTCATGTGTTCCCTCATCGCTCTTCCGTCCCCTTTCTGCTTGCCGATCCACTTCACCGAAGTCGATTGCAGAATGCCAGGGCCAGCCGGCCGGGGTCTTTCCGGCGATCCGGTGTAGTCTTCAATCGCCTGCGAGATGCCCCAGATGCTGGCGTTATTGGTGCGCGCGGTGCGAAAACTCTGCTCCACTTGCGGCGCCATGTACGGCGAATCCAGCATGTCCCAGTTCTCATCGAGCACCACAATGGACCGCCGGCCGTTGCTCGCGGTTGAGCGTGCCGCCATCTGCTGCGCGATGATCATCGGGTATGTCCGCGCGAGCCGTTTGTCATTTTTGAGCGGCTTGACATTGAAATACAGCCAGTTATGGTTGGCGGCGAACGTCGTGCGCCGGTCGAACAGCGAGGCATACGTTCCGGTGCCCACCCACGGCTTCAACCGAATGGCGGCCTTGCGCGCCTGCTCGGACACGCTGTCGAGCTTGTCGTGCCAGTGGTCCAGCTCGCTGTACAGTTCGGAAAAAGTGGGCACATCGCTCGATTCCGCGAAACGCCTATAGATCTCGTCGATCGCCTGATCGAGAATGCTTTCGAGAATGGCGGGATCGGCTTCCGCCGCGTCCGCATACAAACTGGCGCGCATCATCTCGAGCGCGAGATTTTTCAGCTCCGCTTTCTTTTCTTTGGTCGGAAGCTTGGCACGCGCGGGCAAATCCCAGGCGTTGATGGCGTGTTCGCCGTCGAGCGAGACCGTGATCACCTTCCCGCCCATGAGGTTCACCAGGGACGTATAGGTGATGCCCGGCTCGATGATGCAGAACATGGGATTGGAGCGCGCGGCCATCAGCAGCAGTGCCTGTGCGGCGAACGATTTGCCGAATCCCGATTGCGCCACGAGCAGCATGCTGTAGTTGCCGAGCGAAGGATGGAACATGTCGAACCCGATGAGCTGCTTCATCGGCGTTTCAAGCAGCACCAGCGGAGTTTTCTCCATGCCTTCCCACGGCCCTTCCACCGGAAGAAAGTTTGCCGCGACTTTGGAGGAACACTCGAGTTCGCGGCGCGTTTTGGTGCACAAGCCGGGAAGCGACTGAATATACAAGCGCCGGACGGCTTCTTTCTCGTCCATCACCTTGCTGCCTTCGGTCGCAATCAGCGCAGCGCGGACACGCTCGCGCCGCCGTA
>JAFAQG010001054.1 GCA_019246575.1 Acidobacteriaceae bacterium | reverse complement strand
TTATCGGGAGCGCGGCGGCGATTATTTCGATCGGCGCAATCCGGAGCGCACGGCGCGCAAGCTTACGAAGCGGCTGGAGCGGATCGGTTTCGAAGTAAGTATCACGCGGCGACCGATCGATCCCGTCGCGCCGGATCAGGTGGTTCCGGCCGAAATCTGCTCCAAATGTCATGGCTGGCGGCTCGGGCAATGCATTCATGACACGCCTCGCCCGAAACGCGCCTACACTCGACGCAAGCCAAAGGAATCAGCAACTTAATTGCGGAGTTTTCGAAGGAATGCCCCACGGCGGTTCCCGGCAACGGGGGAAACGGCATCGCGGGACTGGGCCGGACATCGGCGAATGAGCGCAACGGCAGATTTCGTTGCCGCCCCAAGGCCGCTCCACAGGCTAAAGCCTAATGCCGCATAGTTTTTGCTGGCGACGCTTGTCCAAGTCGGTCGGCCCAATAAAACAAAAGAGTGTTGATTTGTTTGAAAGCGGTGGTATCCTGGATTCAGGCATGACGGACACTCTCTCTCCCTCCTCTCGTTGATGAGTCCTCAGTTCGAGGCCTCCCCTCTCTGTTTCAGGAACTGCTCCCGGCTGCGTTTCTCGACCAGGCTCGTACAGACGCTGAGGTAAAGAGCAACAGTAGCATTTACTCGCCGCTGGTGACCATGTGGCTGCTGGTAACGCAGCGGCTCCAGGGCGGGGCGCCGCTGGAAGCCGCCGTGTTGGAATTGTTGCGCGGCCTGCCGACCAGCTTTTGGCCCAAGCCTTGTAAACGGATCCGACAGTGGCGCGAGGACGGCAAGGCGCCGTCCAGTCACACGGGAGCCTACAATCAGGCACGGCAGGCGCTGCCGCTGTCAATGGTGGAGCAAAGCTGCGACCGTATCTTCGAACAATTAATCGCCAGAATGGATCAGACTGCGTCACAGCCGGCCCGCCGCGCCTTCGTTGTGGATGGATCGTCGATGCGCATGGCGGATAGCCCCGTGCTGCGTGAGCTTTATCCTCCCGGTTCGAACCAGCACGGTGAGGCACACTGGCCCCTGCTGCGCGTGCTGGTGGCCCACGACCTGCGAACGGGGCTGGCAATGCGGCCGCAATGGGGCGCCATGCACGGTGAGAATGCGGTGAGCGAACAAGAGTTGCTGGAAAAGGCGATCGACCTGCTGCCGAGCGGATCGACAGTGATCGGGGACGCCAACTTCGGCGTTTTCACGGTCGCTTACGCCGCCGCGCAGCGCCAGCATCCCGCACTGCTGCGCTTAACTCCAAACCGGGCGCAGCACCTCCTGGCTGGGGAAACGCTGCGGGATGGCATCGATCGCACCCTGGTGTGGAGACCCAGCGCAAAGGAGCGCAGAAATCATCCCGATCTACCCGCGGACGCCTGCGTCAGTGGGCGTTTGGTTGCGCGCCAGGTGCAGCCCAGCAATGGCGCGTCTCCCTTTCTGCTCACGCTGTTTACGAGCCTGCCATCCCCGCCGCCGGAGATTTTCGAGCTTTATGGACAACGCTGGGCGATTGAAACGGACCTGCGCACGCTGAAGAGCACGCTCTGTCTGGACCAGCTCACCTGTTCGACTCCGAATATGGTGGCGAAAGAAATCGACATCGCCATGACCGCCTACAATCTGGTGCGCGCCATGATTGGTTTGGCGTCGGCGCAGAGCGGCGTTCCGCCTCGCGGCTACAGCTTCACGAAAGTTCGCAGAATTGTGCAAACCTTCGCTCCCGTCCTGGCCGATGCGCCAGACCCGCAAACTGCCCGGCGAATCTTCGGGCAAATGATGAAGTACGTTCAGCAATCCAAGCTGCCGCGCCGCAAACGAAAGCGCGCCTCGTATCCCAGAGAAGTTTGGAAGAGGGGAGCCACCTTCCCGAACCGAAAGAAATGACTTCCATGCGTTCGCACAAAAACTATGCGGCATTAGGCTGAAAGCCTGTGGCACCTTCAAGTCGTCGAGCTGCGCTCGGCTTTGCTTCAATTGCACAGGCGGAAGCGCCTGTGCCACATTGCGCGGGAGGCTTGATGGGTCGTATTGGAAGGATTGTCTTCGTCATAAGTCTGATCGCCGCCTTATATCCGGCGATGGCGCAGGCGCCGCCGCCGAGTCCGGCGCCCGCCGGGCGTGCGCCGCGGCCCATACCGCCCGCGCGCGATCCGAATACTCCGGGGTATGTGAAAGCGAAAGAGCTGCCCGATGGTGAGCTTCCTCCGCCGACCGCGGATGGAAACTTTATCATCGGGCCGACGCATAACCCGGTGCCCGAGATGACGGCAAAGGAAGGCGTGCCGCAGGGGACGATTCGCGAATTGACGATGGAATCGAAGGACAGCAAGTTGTATCCGGGCATCGCGCGCGAGCCGGGCACGTTCGGCACGCCGGATCCGAACGATCCGGCGAAGCTGGTGGTTACAACAAGCCATGCTGCGCCGTATACTCGCCGGGTCGCGGTGTATGTGCCGAAGCAGTACGTTCCCAGCACGGTTGCGCCGTTCATCGTGGGCGCGGATGGGCCGGACCGGATGCTGTTCCCGGCGCTGGATAATTTGATCGCCGAAAAGAAAGTGCCGGTGATGGTCGCGATTTCGATCGGAAACGGCAGCGGCGACGCGCAGGGTAGCCAGCGCGGGCTGGAGTACGACACCATGTCCGGCAA
>JAFAQG010001049.1 GCA_019246575.1 Acidobacteriaceae bacterium | reverse complement strand
CCCGATGATATTGGGCTTCACCGTCATTGCCGTGTGGCTAAGCGATTCCTGGAAGATGGGCCTGTACTTCGTCGGAGGCCTTGGCGCGAGTATCCTGTGCCTCGGCGGCCTTGCCGCAGTCCTGTTTCTAGCGTTGCGGCAAGTCGTAAGCACTTGGGGTGCGAGGCTGCCTGCATCGTTTCGGCACGGATTCGCAAATATCTACCGGCCAGGAAACCAGGCAAGATCGGTACTCGTGGCGCTGGGCGTCGGCGTCATGTTCACGCTCAGCAC
Source organism: Acidobacteriaceae bacterium (assembly GCA_019246575.1). The sequence continues at coordinate 3,257 of JAFAQG010001049.1, read as the reverse complement.
CTATCTGCTCCAACGCACTGTCCTCCAGGAGGTTGTAAGCGAAGGTCCGGGACGCGAGGGCAACCTCTTTCTTCTCGATATTCGAAACGCCTCGGAAGTGTCGCGCGTCGTCGAATCGCAGCCGGGCGTCACGAGCAAGCTTCAGCTGGCGGGCTACATTATCGCGAAAATGCTAACTAAAAATGGCGTCCCAGCCGATCGCCTTCGAATTTCGACCCAACGGCGAAATCAACTCGGGGCAGTTCGAATCACCACTGCGGCTCAACTTCCCGATAGTCTCGAACTGAAACAAGGCCACTGGTGGAATCCGTCAAGCGACACACCCCAACTCGCCGTCTCTGAAGAGGCCAGCCGCGATTTTCACCTCCACCCTGGTGACCGCGTCGGATTTGAAATCGCTGGTCACACCACGATTGCGCCCGTCGTAGCGACCTTCCGGCGCGAAGCGCGCGCTCCCGTTCGCTATGATCTCGTGTTTCCCGAGCGTGCGCTGGCCGGACTGCCTGTCGTGTACTACGGCGCCGTGCATGCCGACCCGTCCAAAATTGCCGGTATCGAAGAGGTGCTTTTCGATAAGTTCCCGACCATCACCGTAATGAATCTCGCCGACGTGCTGAAACGAATTCAGGACGCCGTCGATCAGGTGGCGGCCGTCGTTCGTTTCCTCGCTTTGTTCGCGATTGTGGCCGGTCTTATCATTCTGTCCGCCAGCGTCGCAGGAACGCGGTACCGACGGCTACGTGAAGTCGCAATCCTGAAGATGCTCGGTGGAACGAAGCGCCGCATCGCAAGCATCTTCTCCTTGGAATTTTCCCTCCTCGGTGTCATGGCGGGAGCTGTCGGTGGGCTCTTGGCCAACTTTTTCACGAGAATCGTTGCCGAGAAATTCATCGAGACCTCCGTTGCATTCGATTGGATATCGGTTCTGGTCGCGATGTTTGCGACAGCGCTGCTCGCCAATGCTGCGGGATGGCTTGCCAGCGCGCGGATTCTCGATCGGAAGCCGCTCGAAGTGTTGCGCGGCGAGTAATCGCGTTTCCCGAGTCACAGCTTTCAAAAAAAATGTCGCAACGGGCTAAGTGTTTATGGCTCCGTGATTTGGGCGCACTCCGAACGGGCGGCAGCACGAAATCCGAAATTTTTCCCGCATTCAAGTATTAGCTTGAAGCCGTGAAATCAATGCGTTTTCTTTGGATCCGGCCAAGGAAAGTACGGTAAGGGGCCGTAAATTCATGTCTGACCATCACAACTCCGACGCTTTCAATCTGGCCAACGCACGCGTTCCCGTATTCCAATGGATTTCAGTCGTAGGCATGATCGTGAGCCTTGTGTTTGCGCTATCCAGCCGGCTTACTGTGAGTGACCGCACGGCGGTCGATCTCGCTAAGCTGCAGAACGATGTCACTGAAATGCGCAAGCAGATGGCGCTGCGCGATGATGTCTCCGATCTCACCAAGCAAATGCGCGACCTCGAGATCCAAGTCGCTCGGTTGAGCGATCGGCTGGAGCGGAAATGATGGAGCGCTTCTATCGCTGGCTGGTGTACAACAGTCCGCACCTCATCGGCGCCATGCTCGGCGTGTATGCGCTGTTTTATACGCACATTTCGCTCGCGCAGCTTTCGCATGAGAGGCGGATTAAGGAGCTGGAGCGCCTTACGATGATTGGCCTCCTCGACGCGGAGAGCGGACAGCGTGCGTATCTGCTGACAGATGATCCGCTGTTTCTATCGCAATACCGGGCGGGCTTGAAATCTCTCGCAACCTACGAGCCGGTATACAAACGCGCGCTGATTCGGCGCCACAGCCGCCGCCTGTGCGAGCAGATGGAAGCCGTACTCAAGCTGAAGACGGACGAAATGGCCTTGACGATCTCAACCCGCGATCATAAGGGTACGGCTGCCGCAACCGCGATCGTGAAAAATAGGGTCGGCGACGAATACACGGAGATCATCTTCGGACTGCTGCTGGCCATTCGCAATGCCGAAGCGAAGAGCGCTTCGCCTGTGGACTTCTGGACGTCGCCGAACCAGGTCGACATCCACGATCCCAGTCGGGAATGGGCCGCGGTAATGGCGATCCCGAGATAGCACCGCGGTTCCGTGCAGCTCAACTACAGCGTCCCCAGCCTCTTCTTCGCCTCCCGCGCGTACTTTGAGTCCGGCGCGAGCTGAACCACCCGCGCAAACGCCGCCTTTGCTTTATCCTTGTTCCTCAGCTTCTGTTCTGCCTCGCCGAGCTTTAGAAAAGCTTCGGCCGAGTTGGGATTGTACTTGGTCGCATCTTCGTACCGGCTTGCTGCACCGCGGAACTCCGCTTTATGCATGTAATAATCCCCGACCTTCACGTTGCGCTCCGATTCGAGAGGATCGAAGGGATAAATCTTCGGCTTTACGGTTTCATCTTCTTCCGGAGGATTGTCTTGTTCCGGCGGTTGCTGTTGGACGGAAGGCGAATCGGGGCGGGGTTTGTCCCCTGCTTGGGCCTGGTTCTGCTGACGCGAGGAGTTGCTGCGGTTTTGGGCTGAAGAAAACAGGAAAGAAACAGCGCCTAGCAGACAGGCAAGGCACAACTTGCGTGTCACAATGGAATTATAGCTGCGAGTTCAATGCAACTGCGTGAGAAAGTAGCGCAGCTCCCCACCCAGCCAGGCGTTTACCTCTACAAAGACGGAGCCGGAAATGTGCTCTACGTCGGCAAGGCTAATAACCTTCGCAGCCGCGTGCGGAGCTATTTCAATGACGAGAGGCTTGCCGATGCCAAAACCGGCAGCCTGATCGCCGAAGCGCGCGACATTCACTTCATTCAGGTCGATAACAACAAAGAAGCGCTCGCACTCGAGAACAACTTAATCAAGCAGTACAAGCCGCGGTTCAACATCCTGCTGCGGGACGACAAAACCTACCCCTATATCAAGCTCACTCACGAGAAGTTCCCGCGCGTGTACGTAACTCGGCGTATCGTGAAAGACGGTGCAACTTACTATGGCCCGTTCTTCCCGGCGAATCTCGCGCACCGCCTCGTACATTTCATTCACCGGCATTTCAAAGTGCCTTCGTGCCGTATCGACTTCGAGCGGAAGCACACGCATCCTTGCCTTCAGTACCACATCCATCGCTGCCTCGGGCCGTGCGTCCATGGCCTGACAACCGAGCAAGCTTACAGCGAAGCGGTCCGCGATGTTCGAATGTTTCTCGAAGGACGTCACCGCGATCTCGCGCATGAACTCGAGCGGCGTATGGGTTCTGCTGCGGAAGA
>JAFAQG010000865.1 GCA_019246575.1 Acidobacteriaceae bacterium | reverse complement strand
CCTCGAAGCTGACCCACAGCGGCGCGTGCGCCTGAACATCTCCAACAGACTGCTGGAGGATATGCATCCGGCGGATTTGGCTGACATTGTGGAGAATCTGTCGCATGAGGATCGGGAAGCGATCTTCAATGCGGTGGATGCTGAGACGGCGGCCGATCTTCTGAGTGAGGTGGAACCAGAGATTCAGACGCGCATTATCGAGTCTTTGAACGCGGAGAAGGCGGCCGACATATTGGAAGAGATGCAGCCGTCCGAAGCGGCTGACCTGCTGAACGAGCTGGAAGAGGAACGGTCAGAAGAAATTCTGGAGGAAATGCAGCCGGAGGACAAAGAAGAAGTCGAAGAGTTACTCGAATTTCGGGATGATACAGCGGGCGGACTGATGGATCCTGGATTCCTGGCATTTCAGGAAGATACGACGGTTGCCGCGGCGATGTCGGAGCTGAAGAGGAACGAGGAGATCCTCGACAACCTGCACAGCCTGTTTCTGGTGGATCCAGAGATGCATCTTTTAGGCGTCGTGCCGCTTTCGAAGCTCTTTTTTGCCGAAGGCGAAACGCCTCTGAAACAGATGGCATCGGATTCTCTGCTCTACGTTTCCTCAGATGAGACCCAGGAACGCGTGGCAGAAATGTTCGACAAGTACAATCTTCTGGCGCTTCCTGTTGTGGATCAACGTCAGCGGCTAATCGGCGTGATCACCGTGGACGACGTGGTGGCGCTTTTGCGGCAAGCTTGATGGTTCTAACCCAAGTCACAACCGCTCCGTTGCCGTCGCGGCTCGGTTGAGAGCTCAAATCGTTACAATGAAGGCACGGGCAAAGAACGGTTGAGTGTGTTTCTCCCGCTCGGGATTGACCTTGTAGACTCCCGCTAACTTCAAAGAATCACCGAAATGCCGCAGACCAAAGACCCCACGGTGGGCATCAATAGCTGGTTAGAAGACGAGCTTTATCATCAATACCAATTCGATCGCCGCAGCCTGGAGGAAGGCTGGGAACAACTGTTTCAGCGGAGCGACTATAGCAACGGCGAAACGGAAGAGCTAAGCGCAGAGCCGGGCGCTACGAAGGTGGAGGCCGAGGGGACGGTTGCGCCACCGGAGCAATTGAGCAGCATTAGCGCCGGCGGCAATGGCGTAGAGGAGCCGCCTCGAGAGACGCCGCCCGCACAGGAACCACCGCAGCCAACTATCCCGGAGCAAGAGCCGCCGGAAGAGCCGCCGCTCCGCAGAGAGCCGCCTCCCGAAGAGCCACGAACACCGGATTCGATGAAGCAGGTGACGCCGGCTCCTCAAGCCGGCACTGCGGAAGTCACTACCCGGACTGCTCCGGCACCAGCGGTCAAAACAGTAGGCGCAAGCGATCAACTCATTCCCCTGCGCGGCGCGGCAGCGCGCATCGCGGAAAACATGACCGCGAGTCTCGCGATTCCGGTGGCAACATCGCAACGTCAGGTTCCGGTGCGCGTGATCGAAGAAAACCGGAATCTCATCAACAAGCAACGTGCGCTGCAGGGTCGAGGCAAGCTAAGCTTCACGCATTTTATTGCGTGGGCGATTGTGAAGGCGTTGAAGTCGAACCCGGCGCTGAACCATGCCTATGCCGAGAACGGCGGAGAGCCCTTTCGTGTAGTTCGCGGGCACGTGAACATCGGGCTTGCAGTGGACGTGGCTGCAAAAGACGGTACACGATCCCTTAAAGTCCCGAATATCAAGAATGCCGACGGAATGGATTTTGCGCGATTCGTGGCCGCCTATGACGATATCGTGGCGCGGGCGCGCACCAACAAACTGCAAGTCTCCGATTTCGAAGCGACCACCATTTCCCTGACCAATCCCGGGACAGTTGGAACACTTGGATCCGTGCCGCGGTTGATGCCAGGCCAGGGGGCGATTATCGCGACCGGGGCGATTGACTTTCCCGCGGAGTTTGCAGCCGCTTCCGAGGAAACGCGCGCGCTGCTTGGGTTGAGCAAGGTGCTGATGATCACATGCACGTATGATCACCGCATCATCCAAGGCGCGGAATCGGGGGCGTTTCTTGCCAAACTACATCAGCTGTTGTTAGGTGAAGACGGCTTTTACGACGGGATCTTCCGGGAGCTGAAGATTCCGTACATGCCAGTTCGCTGGCAGACCGATCAGCAGATTACGCCCGGCCGCTATGCGGCTTTGAATGCCGACGTGGCCAAAGAAGCTGCTGTTATCCGGCTGATCAGCTCGTACCGGATTCGGGGCCATTTGATTGGGAATACGAATCCTCTTGGGTCGGACCCGGGTTATCATCCCGAACTCGACCCGAGTTCGTATGGCTTATCGATTTGGGATTTGGACCGCCCGTTCCTGGCGGGTGCGGTGAAAGCGCCGAGCGGGGCGATTGGATCGTACATGCAGCCGTACGAGACTCTGCGTGAAATTCTGGATCGTCTGCGCGCGACGTATTGCGGGTCGATTGGCGTGGAATACATGCATATTCAGGACCCGGAACAGAAGCAGTGGCTTCAAGAGCGCATGGAAGGCACGATGAACCTTTGGAAGCTGGATGATTCGGTCCGACACCGAATTCTGAACCGGCTTATTCAAACAGAGGAGTTCGAACATTTTCTACAAAGCCGGTTTGTCGGGCAAAAGCGCTTTGGTCTCGAAGGCCTGGAAAGTACGATCGTCGCGCTCGATGAGGTTCTGGAGCGTGCGGCAAATGAAGACGCACACGAAGCCGTGATTGGTATGGCTCATCGCGGACGTTTGAATGTCCTGGCGAACGTGGTGGGCAAGTCGATGGCGCAGGTATTTTCTGAATTTGAAGGAGAGCCCGACCCGGAGAGCGTGCAAGGGTCTGGCGACGTTAAGTATCACCTGGGCGCGAGCGGCATTCACAAATCAACGCTCGGCAAAGAGATTCTTGTCTCGGTGGCATTCAATCCGAGCCATCTGGAGGCGGTCGATCCGGTTGTGGAAGGACTCGTCAGGCCCAAGCAGGACCGAATAGGCGATATGAAGCGGGAGCGAGTTATTCCGATCCTGGTTCACGGCGACGCAGCGTTCATTGGTCAGGGCGTGGTTGCCGAAACGCTGCAACTATCCCAACTGGAAGGTTACAAGACGGGCGGAACGATTCACGTTGTCACGAACAATCAGATCGGCTTTACGACCAATCCGCTTGAAGGGCGCAGCAGCGTGTATTGTACGGATGTGGCGCTATCCGTGCAGGCGCCCATTTTGCACGTGAATGCGGACGATCCGGAAGCGTGTATTCGAGCATCGCAGCTCGCCTACGACTACCGGCAGCGATTCAAGCGCGACATCGTCGTCGATATTATCGGCTACCGGCGGCACGGTCACAACGAGGCCGACGATCCGAGCTACACGCAGCCGGTGATGTATCGGAAGATCAAATCGACCGCAACGGCCGCTACACAGTACTCCGAACGGTTGGTGCGCGAGAAGTTTGTCACCCAGGAACATGTAACGAATCTCCGCGAGCAGGCGAAGAGTAAGCTCAACCGCACCTACGACGAAGCGCGGAAGAACCGGGAGGACTTCGTCATTGAGGAACTGGCAGTAGCGCCCTTTGAAGAAGTTCATCAACCAATTCCGGCAACCGCCGCTTCGCACCAGAATTTAGAACAAGTTGTCGATGGTTGCACGAAGCTCCCGGAGGAGTTTCATCTGCATCCCAAGCTGCAGTCGTTGCTGGACCGGCGACGAGAAGTGCTGCGCGGCGCTCCGATCGACTGGGGATTCGCCGAAACGCTTGCCTTTGGCACTCTGGTTCTAGAAGGAACCCCGGTTCGTCTGGCGGGTGAAGACGTGTCGCGCGGAACCTTCACGCAGCGGCATCTCAGCTTCAGTGATTATGAGACCGGCGAGGTGTACACGCCACTCGAGCATCTGAAGGAGAAGCAGGGCAAGTTCGAAGTAGTCGATAGCCTTCTGAGCGAATACGCTGCTATGGGCTTCGAATTCGGGTACAGCGTGGCCGACCCACTCACGCTGGTGATGTGGGAGGCGCAGTTCGGGGATTTTGTCAACGGCGGGCAAATCATTATCGATCAGTTCATTGTGTCGGCGGAGGCGAAATGGAATCAGCCAAGCGGCCTGGTATTATTGCTGCCGCACGGGCTGGAGGGGCAAGGTCCGGAACATTCAAGCGCTCGGATCGAGCGATTTCTGCAACTTTGCGCCGAAAACAACATACAAGTGTGTAACTGCACGACGCCAGCTCAGTATTTCCATCTTTTACGACGCCAGATGTACGGCGGAAGGGATCGCCGCGGGATTCGGAAGCCGCTGGTGGTCTTCACGCCGAAGTTCCTGCTGCGGTATTCCAAGGCCACGTCACACCTGGAAGACCTGACCAGCGGCGCATTTCAGGAGATTATCGGTGACGGGCAATTTGTCGGAAGTCACATTCGGCGGGTGATCTTGTGTTCCGGCAAGGTTTACTACGACCTGGTGAATAAACGCGAAGAGTTGCATCGGAACGACGTAGCAATTCTTCGCCTGGAACAACTTTATCCGTTTCCGCTTCAGCGCCTGACCGATATACTGCGGCGCTATTCCGATGCGGCGGAACTCTTCTGGGTGCAGGAAGAGCCAGAGAACATGGGCGCCTGGTACTTCGTTGAAGAGCAAATGCAACCGATCGTCAACCCGGGCGATGGAGCGCGCGCACGGCGACAACTGCGGTACGTCGGGAGGCCAACGGCGGCGAGTCCGGCTCCCGGAGCGCACAAGGTTCATCACGATCAGCAGGTGACGCTCGTGAACGAAGCGTTTGCCGCGACTCCCGCGGTGGTGCGAAAGGCGCATCGTCTCGTGAGGAAGACGCGGTAAGAACAGGCAGGCTCAGGACTGCTCAACAGGAGTTGCCGACTAGGAGCTTGAGCCGGACGAGGCGTCCGGCGCGGCTCAGGGGAGCCGCCCCACCGAGTGGCTCGTTTTCCCCAGGCGGCTACTCCTCGTGGTTTAGCGGGACCATGCGACCCTGCTGCTGGACGCTGCGCTGCGCAGCATCCATGAATTTGAAAATCTCACGCGTCTCTGAGTTAACGACGGGCGGAATCACTGGAAACAGGCCTCACATAGACCTAGGAGCATAGCGCGAGTATAAATGCGGATTAGTTCGTACGTAGCAATTCTTAACAGAAGAGAGTCATATTAAAATGAAAGAACTTTCAGCAAGGTATCGTACATACCGAACCTGAAGTCGTCATAGTCCGGGCAGCCTGGTCGGGTGACAGGGGGAGTCAGCTTTCAGGGACGAAGGGAGCTTTTAGATTGAAAGTCTGGACAAGGGACGTTTTGAGCGAGTTTGTTCGCGGGAAGTTGGAAGGCTATCAGCTCATTGTTGTTTCAAACAGAGAGCCATTCCAACATCGGCGCGGCGATTCGGGTATCGAGTGCGTTCAGCCGGCCGG
>JAFAQG010000880.1 GCA_019246575.1 Acidobacteriaceae bacterium | reverse complement strand
TGGAAGCCCAATGCCGTTTCGGAGAAAGGCGCAGTGGGCGTGATGCAGCTCATGCCTGCAACCGCATACCGGTTCGGCATCCGGAATCGCTTCCGCATCGACGAAAATATCCGCGCAGGTATCGCCTATTTGGCGGTACTGATGGCGCAGTTCGGCCGTGACCTGCGCCTGGTCGCCGCCGCTTACTACGCAGGCGCGAAGCGGATCGGAAAAGCCGGCTTGAATTGCGACGATCCCGACGTGTACCGCTATGTCAGCGCAGTCCAACGTGCCTACCGGATGCAGATGAAAGGAGCGCAATGAAAATTATTTTTTCTCTGGTGTTACTGTCCGTGCTCTGCAAGAGGAATGTCTGCGACGCCCAGGTCCCGGAAGTGCGGCCACAGGTCGCCGGCCGCGCCATTCAGGAGTCGCAGGTGACCACGATTTATCTCGCTCCGCGATTTGCGACTGCGGTGCGCATGCCGGATGCAATCAACTCCGTTGTGGTCGGCGATCCGGATTCGTTCTCGGCCGAGCATTCGGACAAAGAACCGCGGCTCGTTTTCGTCAAGCCAATCACAACAAGGCCGGCGCAGACGAATTTGCTGATCTCGACGACGCGGGGATACCAGGCCAATTTGCTGCTCATCAGCCGCGGCGAAATATCGGCAACGCAGCCAGCCATCGATTTTCTGATGAGCTACAGACCGGCCGGGCATTTCATGATCGAGCCTGGCGAGCCGTCGATCGGCGTCGCGCAGATTACGGCGCTTGTCGCACCCGATGAAAAATCGGCATCAGCAGGGCAACATGACGATCGTTCCAGCACCACGAGCACAGCGCGGCTGGTTCCATCGTCGTTTGCTTCCAGCGAAAGGTCCGCACCCGCAAACATCGCAAGCGCGAACGGCGAAATCACTGGCGGGCGTGACGAAACCTCCGAGCTCGACGCACTACTCCAGCGGCAGAAGCGGGCTCCGTTGCCGGCGATGTATGGCGAGAAACCCGGTATCGCAAGCCCCGGCAGACAACTGCTCAAGGCGGGCGTAAGCGAAGTCATCGATCAGGGCCGGCAAGTCGCGGTTCTGTTTTCCGTGCTCAACGTGCAGGATCATGCAGTCGAGTTAATGCCGCCGCAGATTCAGCTTGCCGGCAAGGTGGAGAAGGGCGCCATCGTCCGGCACAAGGTCTGGTCCAATTCCGAGCAACTGCCGGTTGAGGAATTCCGGGTGAGCCGCAGACGTCTGGGACCCGGCGAGCGCGCCGACGGTGTTGTCGTTTTCGAGCGGCCGAGCTTCAAGCAATCGAACGAAACCGTTCTGCTGCAGATTGGAGATTCAGGCGCAGTGGATCGCCCCGCGTTGGCGCCGATCGGATTCGGCATCAGCAGTGTCAGGAAAGGAGACGAGTGAGATGACGCCGGAGAACGAAGATCATCAAGAGCGGGATCACGTCACCGAACACGAGCACGACATGCAACCGGCCCGGCAGACGGCTCCGGAGGGCGAGACAGAACCTCAGGCGGAACCGGAACCAGAGGCGCAAGACGTCGAGAAAAAAAGCATTCTCTCGAACGTTCGGCGTGCCTATGCGCGAGCCCGCGACGGACGCTCTCGTGCCAGCTCCGCGAACCAGGACCGGAATGAAAAGAGCAGGGACAGAAGTAAAGCGTTCCTGCTGATCGCCGTTTCCGTGTTCGTCATGCTGTTTATATTTCTCGCGATGTTTTCACATCCAAGCAGCCGCCGGGTATCCGACGCGAGGAGAGGGAAACCCAGCGTCGGGCGGCCGGAGCAATCGGCGATCGCCGGGCAGGAGAACCGCGGGTCGATGACGCCGCTGCAATCCGCGGAACCGCCCGCCCAGGACAGCAATGGCGATCAGATCAGCCCCGATGACGTAAGGAACACGGCACGAATGCACATGCCTCCGGATTCACGTAAGACGCTCGCGGACGTGCCACCGATGGACCCCGCGCTCGAGAAGTACCGCGAAGCAAAAGAGGGCGCGCCACCGTCGCCGCCTCCGCCACAGCCCGCTTCCGCCGGACCGGCTACAAAGACGCACAACGAATCGGATGCGCTGAAGAAGCCGTCGCTGGTGTTCGTGGTGAGCAACTCTACGGAACCTCAACGCTCCATGCGGACGGAATCGATTTCGACCGAACCCGCAGTAATGGAGCGCAGGACTGCTGGCGGGCTCCTTCCGAATGGAAGCCGTCTCGTTGCGCGCTTCGAAACAGCCGTCAGCACCGCAGTGAAAACACCCGCCGTCGCCAGCATCGAATACAACTATGAACGCGGCGGCGAAATCGTCATACCCGCCGGTACAAAGGCCTTTGGCGAGCTCCAGCAGGCAAACCGAAGCGGCCTTGTTTCGGTTCGTTTCCACAGTTTGCAGATGCCGGACGGAACGGCCGACAAGATCGACGGCACGGCAATAGGCCTCGATTATGGGCCGATGAAGGGCAGCGTCTCGGGGAGCCAGCGGGGCAAACGGATTCTGGTGCGATCGCTGACAGGTGTCGGAACCATGGCCGCGTATCTGGTCGGAGGTCCGGGTGGATTTTCCGCCGCGAGCGGGCAATTAAACAACAGCGTTCTCCTGCGGGAACGAATCGCCTCGAACGCGGGACTCGCCGGCGAGCAGGAAATGATGAGCTCGGCCATGAACGAACAGATCGCCGTGACTGTTCCGGCGAATACGCGGTTTTTGATTGTCTTGCACGAGCAGGGTAGTGAGCAGCTTCCCTCGCGCGTTTTGCCGAGCGGAAGCGGTACCCAGATGCCGTCGCGATATGCAGCCGCGGAATCGGCACTACCGAGCGCGGCAGAGTTGCGAGAGCTGATCGATCTCAAACGTGAACTGAATGCGATGTACCGCGACGTCGGTGCTACGAGAAGTTCGGAACCGTCGACTGTTGCCGGCCAACAGGACCGCTGAGCTTGGGAACACCAGACCGGATCCGAGGGATCTGCTACTCTGCGATAAATTATCCCGCAGAGAGAAACTCCTTTGAGGTCTGGAAACGCCGCTTCGAATTTCGTCCAGTGCGTGGCCTCCGGTCTGAGGCGTGTTCGCAAATGCGTTCCAGCCGACCACATCGCGATCGGGGTTCTCGTGGTCCTGTTCGCGTTCTTCGGATTCCGCATCAATGTGGGAATGGGTTGGTTGGCGTTCGGGTTGGGTCTTCTGTTGCTGACCTGGCACACGCCGATGCGGGCGGGCCTGCGGGCGCTGATATATCTGATGGCCCTGTGTCCGATTCTGTTCTGGTTCGACAGAATCGCAAGGTTTCTGTTCCATCCCGTTCACAGTTCGGCGGGCGATGTGAGCTCGACGCCTGAACTTCTTTTCCGATACGGATTCGCCGCCGCGGCCGTCCTCGGTTTACTGATTGTCGTGAGACATCGGGCGCAGGCCGGCGTGGGTACATCTGCCGGTCAGCAAAGGGGCACTTCGCAGCGCGAACAATCCCAGTGGAGCCACATCCCAAAGACAACGTTTCGGGACCTCGGTGGAATGCACGAAGAAAAACGCCGCATTGCGCGCATTGTCGAAAACCGGCTGCATCCCGAGCGAACTGCGGAGCACGGAATT
>JAFAQG010000574.1 GCA_019246575.1 Acidobacteriaceae bacterium | reverse complement strand
GGAAGGAATTGATCTAGCGGTTAGTCATAAGCGGCGCGCTATGCGCATGGTGGATGCAGATGCGGCCCCTTGACCCCAGTCGGGTCAGGGGGCCGCAGGCCTAACGAGAACCAGGCGAAGAATAACAACTCGAGTTGCCGGCCTGCGGCACGTGTGAAGACTAAGATGCAACGTGCATTGACTGCAGAGGTGACATCGTCACCCGCCGTTACTTGAGGAGCTCTGATCGGAAGATTTGCAGACGCAGCCCTGCTTAAAATTCTGCGTTCGTTATGAGTAGGGGGGCAGGCCCACTTCCTTCAACTCGCTTGTTAAACAAACCCATCTCTAAATTTTGCGAGAGCTGTTTGCAGGCCTGGTTTTTGCGCGATCACAGACAATCCAAGGGCCCTTTCGGCTCCGATATCAGACGCATCTTTCGCAACTCAAGAAGGAGACCGAACGCCTTGGAAAACGGAAGTTTATAATGAAGAAGATTTCGACGATGCTAATGCTGGCGTTCACGAGCGTAGCCCTCCTATGGCTTGCTGGTTGTAACGCCAATAATCAACCGACCGTTGCGGCAGCGACTCCGGCGCCACCAACTGCGGTTGCCCAGTACCGCCGCCGAGCGAGATTTCTCAAAGCCCAACCACTACAGATAACAGAGGAAATCAGCAGCAGCAGCAGCACACCACCAGCATGCCGGCCAATCAATAGATCCGAAAAATCTGCAGATCCGAAAAATCTGCCTCGGCAAGCCAACAGCCTCATTGATTGCCGCAATTGGAGCTCCGTATCTTATGGGATAGTTTTGCCCGGCGCTAACGGGGCAGACCGTTCGGCCTTCAATGCATCCACGAAACGCTAAATGCACTCATAGTTCTGCGGCATAATATTTGCCGCTATTGCCCGCGATCAGCATAAGTGAAGCCGGTTTCGGCTCCCGCCTGGCGGCTCTGCCGTGCCAGGAGAATCACCTAACCGGAAGGAGAAATGAAGTTATGATTAAGCGGTTTTCCAGAATGATTATGATTGCTCTTGCAGGGCTCGCGTTTGTCTCAGTCGCCGGTTGTGCTGGCAAAAAAGACACGACCACCACCACAACATATACGAGTCCGGCGCTGCCCTCGACTTCTCAAAGCACGACCACAACGACAGATACAGGTAACGGTACGGTCGAGCAGCAGCGGACCACTACGACGACGAACCCATAACCGTATTGAGCTCGAAAGCTGTTTTCCGCGAAAGCGCCGCCTGCTAAACGGGGCGCCGCCGCGAATGATGCAACTTTAACCGCGTCAAATCAGGGAGCATCTGCCAAGCTGGCATTCCGGACGACCTGGCAACCCTTGTTCCAGCGTTGCGATTTTGAAATAAAGAAGGAAAAGTTGGTCTGCTTTCACTTCCTGAGCGTTGACTACCAGGCAGGGGCGGAAGCAGCCTATAGAGGGGAACAATCGACCGGCGGAACGGAGAAATGCATCTGGGCGGAATGCTGACCCGATGCCTTTGACGTCCGCCAGGAACAAGGAGGCGCATCCGTGTACGACATAATCATACGTAACGGCACGATAATCGACGGTTCGGGAATGCCGCCTTATCGAGCTGACCTCGGCATCGCCGCTGGTAAGATTGCGGCGATCGGCAGACTGCGCGACAGCGCCCGGGAAGTCATCGACGCTGAAGGCAACGTCGTCGCACCGGGAATTATCGATGCCCATACGCATATGGATGCGCAGGTATTCTGGGACCCCCTCGGCACCTGTTCGTGCTGGCACGGCATTACCACCGTTGTGATGGGGAATTGCGGCTTCTCGCTGGCCCCCTGCGCTGAGAAGGACAAACTTCTCGTCATGCGCAATCTGGAGCGGGCAGAGGATATCGCGCCGGAAGCGATGGAGGCCGGAATCAAATGGGCGTGGACAACCTTCCCGGAGTACCTCGACGCGGTTGAGCGCACTCCCAAAGGAATCAATTACACAGCTTACGTGGGGCATTCCGCCTTGCGCACCTATGTGATGGGCGAGCGGGCCTTTTCGAGTGAGGCAAATGAGGAAGACTTGCAGGCGATGAAGCGCGAGTTGCGCAGCGCGGTCTCCGCCGGGGCAATTGGCTTCACTACCTCACGTACCCGCAACCATCAGACGCCCGATGGCCAGCCCGTTGCCAGCCGCCTCGCCAATTGGGACGAAGTTCGTTCGCTGGTCGGCGTCATGGGTGAATTGAATGCCGGCGTGTTCGAAATCGCCGGGGAGGACACCGGGGTCGAAGGGCCGCGAGTAACCGATTACCTGAATCGGCTCAAGGCCTTGGCCATTGATACCGCCGTTCCGGTGACCTTCGGCATGTTCAGTACCCGTCGGGCGCCCGATTACTGGCGTCAATATTTTGCACTGGCGGACGAGGCTGCGGCGGCCGGTGGTCGGATGTTTATCCAGGTACACAGCCGTGCGCTGAACGTCCTGTTGTCGTTTGAGACGGTATTGCCTTTCGACAAACTTCCGGTTTGGCGGGAGTTTCGTAAGCTGCCGCTGGCCGAGCAGGCTGCGCGGCTGCGCGATCCGGAGATGCGTAGCAAGCTCGTGGAAGCGGCTCGTGAGCGGCGTCAAGACCGCCCGGTCGGTCCAGAGCCGCGCAATGCCAATTTTAAATGGCTCTTTCCGCTCGACCGCCC
>JAFAQG010000565.1 GCA_019246575.1 Acidobacteriaceae bacterium | reverse complement strand
CGTAGCGACGATTCCCGTTTTCGAGAATACTTCAGCTCGGCCATAAGCCCGAGCCGGCAGTGCTGGCTGAGTTTGGGCCGATAGCAAAGATGCGTTGAGGAGCATCGCGAATACGCCCGCGAGAGCATGACGCGTCGTTCTTTGTCTCATTTCTCAATTACTCCTTCAAGAAGAAATACATCCTTCCGCGATACCAGGCGTTGTGGATGTCTGCAAAGCCCAGATAAATCGCGATCTCCTCGAGTCGGGCCGTCCACTGTGCGGTTAGTGTTTCGCCATCGATTTCGATTGTTTGCGCCTCTGATCTTGATCGACGCACGTGAAGTTCTTCGCGTCATCACTATTCCCCTCTCCAATCCAGCGGGCGACCTTCGGGTACGGACAGATCGGACGAGTCCGGTCCAATTCACCACCTGTTATATGCCCGGCGATAATCTTTTCGGGAGCTGATCCTTTTTCGACCCACTCTGTAAGGGCGATCAGAATATCGTGCTGCGCATCGGTGCTGATCGTCGGCGTGCCAATTGTCCCGAAACCGCCGAAAATGTTCGGGCCCGGCCCGTACACGCAATGTGCCATTCCAGGAACCATGAACAGACGGAAAAACGATTCTGTTTGTTGCCGTCCACCCATTGCAACCTTTACTCGCTCGTAATAGTTGACCGCATCCATCGGAGGTCCGATTGGGTCGGCCCATCCGGAGTACATTAGAACTTTGCCACCTCGATCTCGAAACGCGCTCAGGTCCGTCTCTGTCGCATTCACGGCTTTGAGTTTTTCATCCGCGTACGCGACGTCGCGGTCGTAGTCGAATGTCCGCCAATCCCAGCCGGGATCGTTGAACACCCAGTATTTCCAAAATTCCAGGCGCATCGGTTCCTTGAGGCTCGTGATAAACCGATCCCAGCCGTGCGCCCACTGGTCGCCTTCAGGGCTCTCGCTTCCAATCGAATATCCCGCTATGATCTGTTCGCCCGTCCGCGGATTCATTGGTCCTGCATACACCTTCTTCACTGCGACGATCTGTGCAGGCGTCAAACAGTGATCGTCTTCTGCGCCTTTGCAGAGGAGTTGCCCCGGGTCAAAATGGCACGCCTGCGGGTCGGAGATGATACCGTCCTTGAGGCCATCAATCTCGTCGCAGGCCGCAACCGCCGCCCGGTTTATGAGAGGTAACTTCGAGGTGGGTAGGATGGCGTTTCCTGATGCGTCATGCGTAGCGGTAAACGCCCACAAATAACCAACGTTCAGATGAACGCGGCTGTTGCCCGGATCGCCCGCAATGACACCGTCATAATCCGCCGGATAGCGCTGTACTTCGGAAAGGGCCTGCGCGCCGCCCGTGGAGCACCCGCCGAAGTACGAATGGCTAGGGAATGCGCCTGCGTAATTTCGGATGATCAACTTCGCCGAATCGGTCATTACATGAATCGAGCGGTACGCCCAATCGATGATCTTTTCGGGATGGCCCTCCGCAAACGTAAGGTCCGCGCCTCTGTGGCCGGTATCTGTGCCAGCGGTGGCAAAACCGCGCTTCAAGGCCTCTGCCATCTCTGCGTAGTGAATTGCGCCATTGTAAGCGCCATTTCCTACGCCCTCGAACCTGCGATTCCATTGCTCTGCGGGTGGAATCCACACCTCGAAGCCAATCACCGAATCGGAAGTGGGCTTCACGACGGCTATCACACGGCAGAAAGCCGGCACTTGGAGAGTTGCGGCAGAATCGCCAGGCGTAAACGCGCCGGGCGCAACGGACGATGCCGTCGTGATGGTCACCCCCGGGATCTCGAGCTTCAGTAGTTCCTCACATTTACCGGCGCTTGCGGGAGCGGCGCCGACGACCAGCGCACCGAGTAATCCCGCAACGCGCGCTCCGAAGTTGTGACAATTATGCCTCGCCATGACTACCACCCGGCTACATATCCATCGCCCCGTGGGTCGGCCCCGCCAATTCTGAACCGCGTGACCGGGTCGATGATGATTCCATTCACGAGCACATAGTCGTTTGGCGTACTTCGAACCTGGTATCCCTTCGCTCGCAATGCCTCCATGGTTGCCACGGGAATGCGATCCTCTACGCTGAAGACGGGCTTGATCTCCGTTCCGGCCTCCGCCGTACCTCCGGACCGCATACGCGGC
>JAFAQG010000422.1 GCA_019246575.1 Acidobacteriaceae bacterium | reverse complement strand
CATCTACTTCCAACGTGTGACCGGGCATCAGCTTCTGGATACCTGCAAAGAAGGTCTCAGGCCCCGAAAGGTATCCGAAGGCAAGATATTCGGGCAGCACACCGCGATTGAACTCAGCGCGAGCGGAAGGATGGGTGAGAATTGCCTTGATCTCCGAAGCGAATAGGAAGTAGCAATCGGTGTGTCGGTAGTAGAAGGGCTTGATTCCGAGCCGATCCCTCGCCGCGAACAGTTTTCGGATGCGCCCATCCCAGAGCGCGAAAGCGAACATTCCCCGCAAATGCCGCACGCAATCGCGACCGTACTCTTCGTAAGCGTGGACAATCGCTTCGGTGTCAGATTGGGTTCGAAAGACGTGGCCGAGCCTGATTAGCTCGTCGCGCACGTCACGGTGATTGTAGATCTCACCGTTATAGACCAGCCACACGGAGTGGTCTTCGTTGGCGATGGGCTGGCGGCCGGTCTTTAGATCAATGATGCTGAGGCGGCGCATCCCCAGGCCGACCGGACCCGCCACGTAGACTCCTTCGTCGTCCGGCCCTCGATGGACGATCGTGGCGCACATCCGCCGCAGAACAGCGGCATCTACAAGGCTGCGGTTCCCGAAGTCGAGGATTCCCGCAATTCCACACATCTCGGCTCAGCTCACAAACTCAGTTCGCCGATCCCTGGCAGGATCGAACCAATCGCCGCCGGGTCTGAGGAGAACGTCCTCTCGGCGGCTTCCTGCTTGACCCACTCGAGACGCTCTACAATCCGGCTATGACTCACTACGGCTTTGTCGTGAAAGGAGGCGAAGCTCCCCGCACAAAGAACCATTTGCGTTAGGAGGCGGCCTTCGAAACGGCAGCAGAGCAGCCGGGCATCGCTTGTCCAAGGCCCGAAGCTCCAGTCGCTTTCAGTCTGTGCAAAGAAGAGAAGATGGCTCCAGTCGGCTCGAGTGTGCCGGTATCCGCTCGCCGCGCGCACGTCCGCCAACTCGTCGCAGGCCAGCCGCTCGAATGTTCCGCAGCCGTCCGGCGCCGCGGCCGACTGGGGAAGCAGAAGCGTGGCGCATTCGGCCGGCACTTCCGCCCGGACGTGCGAACACACGAAGGGCGCATTCTCCTTCACGCCATAGGCTGGCGACACGTAAGCAGAGCCCGATTCGTGAATCCATGCCGGCGTCGAGGCAGGCAGGAGATACAGTCTCGCTTGCCGGGTCCCGGTGCCAGTCGAATGGAGCTGAGGAACCTCGGCGAGGAAAGCGTCTCCTTCCCTGGTCACGATCAGGTCCGCAGCCAAATGCCAGAAGATTTCGAGTTCGTGGGTCCCCTTACCCTCGGCAACATCGCGCACCAGCCACAGGCCATGCGGACCGTCAATGCCCTCGTGCAGATGAAGCACGAATCGCCGGTGGAGCACAGGAGCTTTGAGCCGCTTGTAGCCGTCGTGGCTGGCCGCGAGGAGCGTGAAGGTGGAACCTCGAATCCAACGTTCAACGGTGAGGTGGGGAAGGGAAGTCCATGCGAAGGGACCTTCTGCCGCAGACTGGTCCTGCCGGTCGATCCGCATCGTGTTGTGCGCGGCCGTACCCCGGAACCAGTCGCGATCATCGCCGTTGCGGTACGTGAATGTACCCGAGTCGATCAGCCAGCGGCGCCCGCCCAGCACAAGGCGTACGCTCAGCGCATCCGCGTGCCCGTGCCCGCTGCGTTCCGCGCCTTGAGGCCCTGCATCGGTCGTCATGCATTGCGGTACCGGATCCGGACAAGCCGTCACATAGATTCCGCCTGCATCGAAGGCCGCGCTCACCAAAGTGGCCGGGGGGCATGGGGTATCAGAGAGCTTCTCCAGGCCGAGCAGCCAAACCGCTTCCTCCGTCAGACTCGCAGCTTTGAAGCCGCCAAAAATACCCGCGCCGAGCACGATCGGATCCAGCATGTGTTCCGCACGATTGCGCCGTGGATTAAATACTCGTCCTCCATCGTCGTCGCCAAATCCTTCCGCGATGCCGGCCTCTGAAATTGACCGGAGAACCTGCAGCATCTTGAGAACGATCTGATCAAAGCTTGGCGGGATCTCGATTCCGTTCGCCACCGCGAGCTGGCGGGCGTGCAGAAAAAAGTCGAGCGCATAAACGTGGTAGTAGAGAGATTGCTCGAAGTGCACGCCGTCGATACGCACCTGTTGGGCCGCTTCCGCGAGCAGAATATTCCAGCCGCGCTGCTGCCAGCGCCAGGCGGCGGAAATTTGCGGGCAGAGCGTTCCGATGAAAAACAGCGCTGCGGCCTCCCCGAGCAGGTGAGTGTTTGGCGAGAAATAAGTGGAGTGATAGCGCTCGATGTGCCGGCCGTTCAGAGCTAGAGCCGGGATCAG
>JAFAQG010000415.1 GCA_019246575.1 Acidobacteriaceae bacterium | reverse complement strand
AATCTATAGACGGCAGTACACAGCCCAAGCCCATTGGAGAGGAAGATGAAATACGGTTTGAATATTCCAGAGCAAGGCGCGTTGGATTTTCTGTCGCTCGGCGCGCTCGTTCATCGATTGGATCCTGGAGTAGTTCCGTTTCGGAAGGCAGCAAAGTGTCAGATCCACGTCAGCGGCGGCGAGTTTAACGTCGCCGCGAACTTATCCGACTGTTTCAAATTGAAGACCGGTGTTGCGTCTGCAATGGTCGACTATCCGATTGGAGATCTCATCGGGGAACGCGTGCGCGCGATGGGAGTGAAGCCGTTCTATAAGCACTTCAAACATGACGGCGTCAACGGACCGAACATGGCGACCGTGTATAGCGACCGCGGGCAAGGCGTTCGCGCTCCCGTAGTGTTTTACAACCGCTGCAACGAAGCCGGCGGGATGCTGAAGCCGGGCGATTTTGACTGGAAGGCGATCTTCGGAGCAGGCGTGCGCTGGTTTCATAGCGGCGGTATCTTTGCCGCGTTGTCGCCCAGTACCGCGGAGCTTGCAAGCGAGGCGATGCAGGCTGCCAAGAGCGCGGGCGCTATCACTTCTTTCGACCTGAACTATCGAGCCAAGCTGTGGAACATTCACGGTGGGCACGACCGTGCGGTCGAGCAAATCGCTCATATCGTGAAGAACGTCGACGTGCTGGTCGGTAACGAGGAAGACCTGCAGATGGGGCTAGGTATTCCCGGTCCGGAGGTTGCTGCCAAATCGAAGCTGGATCCGAGCGCTTTTTTCGGCATGATGGACAAGGTTCGCGAGAAACATCCGCAGGTGAAGATCGTAGCGACGACTCTGCGCGAAGTGCACTCCACGAACCGGCATAGCTGGAGCGCAGTGGCCTGGATAAATGGGAAAACGCACCAGGCGCCGACCGCCGAGCTCGACGTCTATGATCGCGTGGGCGGTGGCGATGGCTTCGCGGCGGGCTTTTTTTATGGCCTGCTGACGGGTGAACCCGAACAGGAAGCGGTCAACCTCGGCTGGGCGCACGGGGCCTTGCTTACAACGTTCCCCGGCGATACGACCATGGCGACACTCGACCAGGTCCGCGGGTTTGCAAAGGGTGGCTCCGCACGCATCCAGCGTTGAGCCTGAGAGTCCCACAAACAGCGAAGACAGCGAGGCCATGCATGGTTACGACACCGTCCTGAAAACGCTGCTGCAGCTGTCGGCGAACTCGATCATTGAACAGATCGCCGACATTAAAGTTGCCCGCTGGTTAAACGTAGAGCTGCCGGAAGTGAGGCAGTCCCGTGTCGATTTCCTTGGTGAATCGCTCGAAGGCGAGTTGATCCACATCGAGCTACAGAGCACAAACGACCCGCAGATCCCTTTGCGCATGGCAGAGTACTCGTTGCGGGTTTACCGTCTGTTTCAGCGCTTTCCACGACAGATTCTGCTGTATGTGGGCAGCGATGAGATGCGGATGGCTTCGGCATTAGTTGGGCCGCAACACGTTTGCCGTTACACCATTGTCGATATTCGCGACCTTGATTCGGAGGTGCTGCTGAACAGTCCCTTCATCGCCGATAATGTGATGGCGATTTTGACGAACTTGCGTGACCGGAAAGCGGCGGTTCGTCAGGTGCTGTCGCGTATCGGCGAGCTTTCGCGCGAGCAGCGCGACGCAGCATTGAGCGAATTTCTGATACTCTCAGGACTAAGGAAACTCGAGACAGTTATCGTCGAAGAGGTCCAGCAGATGCCCATTTTGACCGACATTCTCGATCACGAAATCCTTGGCCCTGCTATTCGAGAAGGCAGGGAGCGCGGCATCCAAGAAGGCAGGGAGCGCGGCATCCAAGAGGGCAGGGAGCGCGGCATCCAAGAAGGCGAGAGATCGGTGCTGCGGCGGCTTATTCAGAAGCGATTCGGAGAGATGCCCGATTGGGCGGAAGAGCGCCTGACGCAGCTGTCTGTTCCCGAACTCGAAGAGCTTTCTCTCCGCGTACTGGAAGCAAGAGACATTCGGGAGCTCTTCGCGGGCTAAAAGGACCGCTTCAACAGCAGCCCGCAATCTAGTAAGCTACACGTATCTCATCATCGTGGGGTTCGGGTGCACCACTCCGGACCCTTGCGTGCTTTTGAACTTCAAACCGGTCGTAGGGAGGAGTTATGGCAGGCGCATTAGACAAGCTCAAACACATTGTTGTCGTAATGATGGAGAACCGGTCTTTCGATCACATGCTCGGTTCTCTGCGAGCCCAGGACTCGCGGATTGATGGGTTAACAGGCAACGAGTCCAACCCGGATACCACAGGCGAACCCATCAAGGTTCAACCGCAAGCACAATTTCAGGGCCAGTTGGACCCGGATCCGGGCCATCACTTCCCCGACGTAGACCTGCAGTTGTTCAATGGCGCCCAGGACCGCTCGTCACCGCCGACAATGGACGGCTTCATTAAGAGCTATTTCACGAAGCGGCAAGATGTTGACCATTCGCACAAGATTCTGTATTACTTCACGCCCGACAAAGTGCCGGTCATTACAACTCTGGCTCGTAAGTACGCACTCTTTAATCGCTGGTTCTCTTCGCTGCCGGGGCCGACGATTCCCAACCGCGCCTTTGCTCATTTCGGGACGTCGTTCGGCAAGGTAGACATGAGCCTGTTCTATCTGGGCGAGCCCTATCTAAGCATTTACGAACGCATGCTTCAGGCCAACCGCACGGCGAAAATCTACTACTACGATCAGCAGAGCTCGACGCTCGCACTCGCTTTTTTGCTTAAAGATCAGCCACAGCTTTTCGGTACCTACGATCAGTTCCTGGCGGACTGCAGCAGCGGCAATCTTCCCGATTACAGCTTCATCGAGCCCAATTACACGGACCACGATTTATCAACAGGCGAAGCGATTGCAAGCGATCAGCACCCCGATCACGACGTGCAGGCGGGCGAACTCTTTATCGCTTCGATTTATAACGCTATCCGAAATAACCAGGAGCTTTGGGAAAGCACCGTGTTGCTCATTGTTTACGACGAGCACGGCGGCATCTACGACCACGTTCCTCCTGTACCGTGTACGCCGGACGGTTTCTCAGATCAGGCGACCGGGTTTAAGTTCGACCGGCTCGGTGTCAGGGTCCCGGCTGTACTGGTCTCGCCGTGGATTCCGGAGGGGACCGTGATCTCGCCTCTGAACGCAGCAGGCGCGATCGATCAGGAGCGCGTATTCGAGCATGCCTCAATACCCGCTACCGTGACGAGCTTTTTCATTGGCACGTACGACAGGAGATCGCCACGCGAAAAGGTCGCGGACACATTTCTCGGTATGTTGTCGCTGCCTGCGCCGCGTACAGATCGTTTCCTATTCAACACCGGTACGCCTGCAGGTGCATCTCGCGCGCGCGGCTTTGCCATGGGCGCACCCCTTCCGCCGCGCTCGGTTCCGGGTGCGCCGATGGTCGATGGCAATCCCG
>JAFAQG010000402.1 GCA_019246575.1 Acidobacteriaceae bacterium | reverse complement strand
CAGCGCCTAACACGCGCAACTTCTTTAACACTTATGGTCACTTAAAGCCGGACGTGGCGATCTCGACACTCTTCACCAGAGCTAATACGGGTTGCACGACTGCTGCGTGTCTAACAATTCCGGCCAGTACGCCACTATATGAGACTGTCACGTATAACGTTCCCACAGACGTGGGCGGTGGTACTCCCGAGAACACCTGGAATGACGTCGGGCGGCTCGATTACAATCTCAGCGATAAGACCCAGATGTATTTCCGCTATGCGCGTTACGTGGAAGGCGACTTCACGGGAACCCAGACCAACAGTCCTTATGTCGGCTACGACACACCGAATTCCTTTGACAACACGGGCCACGCGCTATCTGTCACACACGCCTTTTCGCCGACGCAAGTCAGCCAGACCAAGCTCAGCTTTAACCGGATCATCAATACTCAACCGCTTGGTACGCAACCCGTTGGCCCGACGCTTTACACGACTTTGAACAGCACAAAGACGCTAGGGAACAATCAGATTGTTTATCCGGGATATTCTCCTTATACGCCGGGGAATGCTGTCCCGTTCGGCGGCCCGCAGAACTACGCGGCCATCAACGAAGACTACAACATCAATGCAGGCAAGCACAATTTCCGCTTCGGCGGGCAGTTCACTTATCTGCAGGATAACCGCACGTTCGGCGCTTACGAGGAGGCAGTCGAAGCGCTGGGCACAAACACCGGAAATGCGGTGAACGGACTTCTCACCGGCCAACTGAATCAGTTCCAGGCAGCGGTGTATCCGCAAGGAAAGTTTCCCTGCATCGGTGGGGTTGCGACGCCTGCGTGCACTCTCACTCTCCCGGTTGGACCTCCGAGTTTCAGCCGCAGCAACCGGTTCCATGAAGCCGCGCTTTACGCTCAGGACAGTTGGAAGGTCGTTCCGCGATTCACTTTGAATTTGGGTTTACGGTGGGAGTATTTCGGGCCACCGGCTAATAATAAGCAGGCCCTGAATTCGAATTTCTATCTCGGAACGGGTGCGAACCTCGAATTGCAATCGGCTACCGGCACGGTACAGCCTGGGCCGAGTAGCCCAGTCGGAGGATTATGGGCGAAGCAGTGGAACAATTTCGCGCCTCGCGTTGGATTTGCTTGGGACGTTACCGGTGATGGAAAGACATCCATTCGCGGGGGATACGGCATCGGATATGAGCGGAACTTCAATAACGTGACGTTCAACATCATTCAAAACCCGCCGAACTACGCCGTAATCGGCTTACAAAACGGTACCGACGTGCCGACCCTTCCGATTACGACAGATAACGCCGGACCGCTTGCCGGCAGCACGGGGACCAAGGCGCTACCGCCGGTTACCCTGCGGGCTGTCGATCCGCATATCAAGACTTCGTATGCGCACCAGTGGAGCTTCGCGATCGAACGTCAAGTGACGAACGATGCGATTGTCGGCGTGGAATATACCGGCTCTGCCGGGCGCGATCTCTACACGATCAATCGCTTGAATATTCCGGGCACCGATCGTGTGTACGCCGGAACCGGTACTGCCGGGCAGCGCATCAATCCGCAGTACTCGACGATCAATTACCGCACGAATGGCGGGACATCGCTCTACAATGGATTGAATACCAGGCTGGAACTGCGCAATTTCCGCAGCTACGGGTTGACGTTACGAGCCAATTACACCTGGTCTCACAGCATCGACGACGACAGTTCCACGTTTAGTACGGACAACAATGGGACCCCGAATCTCGGATTGCTGGATCCGTTAAATCCCAGCTTGGACCGGGGCAGTTCCGATTTCGACATACGTCACCGCGTTGTGGTTTCGGCAGTCTGGCAGGAACCGTTCTTCAAGAACAAGGGTCTGGGCAATGCGATTTTCGGCGGCTGGAGCATTGCTCCCATCTTTACGGCTCGCACCGGAGCGCCTTTCTCGGCTTTCGATTGCACGAACAGCGATGGCAATCTATGTCCGCGCGCGGTGTTCAACGGTGCGTTCCATCCCACGTACGCGGATGTTCCCACTGGGAATCCCAACGAGTTTGCCTACGTGCCGATTCCGACCCCGAACAGCA
Organism: Acidobacteriaceae bacterium; assembly: GCA_019246575.1. The sequence continues at coordinate 1,102 of JAFAQG010000402.1, read as the reverse complement.
GCTATGCGAATCCGCTGACAGGAACGTCCGATTTCGGGCCGTTCCCGATCGGCATGCTGGGCCGGAATTCGTTCACGGCGCCGGGCGCATGGACCTTCAATCTCGAAGCGTCCAAGAGTTGCTCGATTACGGAGAGAGTGAAGCTCGATATTCGCGGGGAAGCCTTCAACATCATGAACCACTCGAATCTCTACATCGTTTACAGCAATACAGACGTTTCCTCCCTGGACGGTCCGTTCTTGACCGCCACGCGGGGGCAAAACAACAGCAGCAGTTTCACTCCTGCCAGCGTGAACAACGGGCGGCTGGAGAACCGGAATATCCAACTGGCGCTTCGGTTGAGCTTCTAACGCGTACTACTCGTTCCTTTGCTTTGGTGAAGACAAAGGGCGGGCCTGACAGGCCCGCCCTTTTCGTATGTGCGGTGGTCTGGGAGAATACGTTCGCTTTCCTGGTAAAATGAAGTTGAACCACCTCCCCAGACATGGTCAGCAGTTCCACCATTGCAGAAGAGATTCTGCATCTTAAAACGCAAAGAAAAGCCGTTATCCTGGCGCATCATTACCAGGAGCCGGAGATTCAGGAACTCGCGGATTCCGTAGGGGACAGCCTGGAGCTGGCGCGCGCGGCGCAGAGGTTCGATGGCGAAGTGATCGCGTTCTGCGGCGTTAAATTCATGGCCGAAACGGCCAAGGTGCTGAATCCGGAGCGGATCGTAGTGGTACCGGACATTCACGCGGGATGCAGCTTAGTGGACAGCTGCCCGGTCGAGGGCGTGCGGGCGTTCAAAAAACGAAATCCCGAGCACGTCATCGTCAGTTACATCAACACCTCCGTCGAGGTCAAAGCGGAGAGCGATATTCTGTGCACGTCGCGGAATGCCGTAGCCGTGGTGAACTCGATTCCGCCCGAGAAGCCGATTCTGTTCCTGCCCGATATCAACCTGGGCAACTACGTGAAAAAGCAAACCGGCCGCAAGAACATGCAGATCTGGCAGGGGGCCTGCATTGTTCACGCCACATTTCCGGCTCGGCGGCTGACAAAAGCGCGAGCGCAGCATCCGACGGCGCTGGTGGCGGCACATCCGGAATGCCCGTCGGAC
>JAFAQG010000400.1 GCA_019246575.1 Acidobacteriaceae bacterium | reverse complement strand
TCCGATCCCGTGCTGGCGAAAATCTATGACCCGCAGACCGGAGACACGGTGGATTGTCTTCCAGGTGGGAATGCCAGTAATTGCGGTAAGGGACGTACGCAGTTTACGGGAAATCAGATCCCAATGAGCCGTATCAATCCCGTTGCCGCCAGATTAATAGCATTGCTGCCGCTGCCGAATGCGAATTTCAATGCTCCCGGAACCCAGAAATACTCGAACAATTATCAAGAGACCACGCCATTCATTCAGGACAATAAGAACTTCGATGCCAAGGTAGATGAGAATGCGGGAGACAAGGACCACATCTCGGTGCGTCTCAGCTACATGAACCCATACACGTTCCAGGCGCCCGCATTCGGCATCACGGCCGGGGGGCCTATCGGCGGAGGCTTCCAGGGAACGGGTACCGATGCCACATATTCAGCGGGGATCAACTGGAACCGAATCTCTAGCCCGACGTTGATCGCGCAGACGCGCATCGGGCTCAACCGTTACCGCAACGAGGCCCAGAACTCGGATTACGGAAAAAGCAGTTCGACGCAGTTCGGCATCCCAGGCGTGAACGTGAGCCCGTTTACGAGCGGCATCACAGGGCTGAATTCGACAGGTTTCAATGGAACGGATCCCACCATCGGCTATTCGGCGAGCTTGCCGTGGATCCGGGCTGAAACCGACATTGACTTAGTCAGCAACTGGACAAAGATCGCAGGCAACCATACGTTCGAATTTGGAGGCAACCTCGTTCGCATTCGAGACGATCTGCTACAGGAGCAAACATTCAGCCCGCGAGGATTGTGGACCTTTGGAGCCAACCAGACGGCCGTGAATGGCGGTTCGGGAACCAATTTCGCAAATAATTTTGCTAGCGTGCTGCTGGGTGTGCCCAATACGGTCGGCCGTGACTTGAATGTCTATTTTCCGGCGTATCGCGCCTGGGAACTGTTTTTGTATGGCGGCGATAAGTGGCAGGTGAATCCGAAACTTACGCTGACGCTCGGTTTGCGATGGGAATTTTACCCCCCGGGAACACCGCAATTTCCGGGTGGATTTTCCAACTATGACGGCTCCATCAATAGCCTGGTGATTGCGGGCATAGGCGGTAATCCGTCGAACCTCGGAATGATCAAGAAGTATCATGATTTCGCTCCGCGCGTTGGCATCGCATACCGACTTTCGGAACACGACGTGATTCGAGCCGGCTTTGGCATCAGCTATCAGCCTTTTCAGGACAACACTTACGCCTACAATTTCCCAGTGAAACAGAATAATTCTTTCAATTCGCTGAGCAGTTACGGGCCCGCGATTCTGCCCGACGGAACTCCCGCTACGTTTGAAAAGGGCTTCCCGGCTCCGCTCGTGGCAACGGTTCCGCCAAACGGCATCATTCCGGTAAACACACCGACACTAAAGAACCAATCGTTTTTCGTTATTCCGAAGAACTACGTCGATCCATACATCGAGTCGTGGAATTTCACTTACGAGCGCGCCCTTCCTGGACAGCTTGCGCTTGACATTGGATACGTAGGCAACCACGGCGTGCATATGCCGCTACAGTACAACTTGAATGCTGTAAGTGACCCGGCATTTATCGGGACGGGAGCCGCAGGTCAGCCGTATAACCGCGCATATGGCATTACTTCGAGCATCACGGAGTATTTTGCTCAGGTTTCGTCGAATTACCATTCCCTGCAGGTAAGCCTGAACCGGCATTACACGTCGGGAGTTACTCTAACCACCTCCTACACATTCGGAAAATCTCTGGGATACGCCGAGGAGAATAGCGAGAATTCGAGCGGCCCCGACTTCTACGTCGATTTTCGTAGAAACTACGGACCCGCGGATTTCGACCGGAGGCATATATTCAATCAGAGCATTATTTACAACCTCCCGTTCGGCAAGGGTCGCAGGTTCTTCCAAAACGGTCCAGCGAACGTTCTCCTCGGAGGATGGCAGATTACCGGAGTTTGGGAAATAATGACAGGAACGCCGCTGCACTTCGATTGCAGTTGCACTGTGAATACGCCGGGGAATCGCCAAACACCCGAGCTAGTTGCTCCATTCAAGAAGCTGTACGGTGTCAATACCGATTTTTGGTTTGACCCCGCTTCGTTTGCCGATCCTTCAGCTTTGTTCGGCACATCCAGATTCGGCAATGTGGGCAGATATGTTGCGTCCGGTCCCGGATTTTTCAACCTGGATGCGGCTCTTTTCCGCAATATTCACGTCACCGAGAGATTCAATCTTGAGTTCCGTACGGATTGGTACAGCGCGACGAACACGCCGCACTTCAACAACCCGGATGTCAAGCTAGGGGACTCGAACTTCGGGAAAACAACGGGCGCCGGCGGCGCGCGTGCGATCGATCTGGGACTAAAGCTGACTTTCTGAGATCTAAGGCCAGTAATTAGGCCGCGGTCTATTGCTCAGTGCTCTCGGTCGTCAGGGCAGCGGTGAGGATGAACCTGATCTCCGAACCGGCCGGAACGAGGACGACGCGGCGTGTTGCGACAAAGGCGTTTGTTCTATCGTTATTTCTCAACCCGGAGCTGATGCCTGCTCCTTCGGCAGCGCCGCTGAATGCTCCCACGACGGCGCCGATGGCCGCTCCGGTCGCCATCTTTGCTGTGTTCACAACGTTTGTATGGGAACCTTCGCGCTCCCATCCCGCCGTCTCGACTTTCACGAGCTTGCCGTCTGTCGTGGTGAGATCCGTGAGGCTTAACGTCAATTCCGACCTGCCGCCGATTAAAGGCGGGCGATGTGCGGTGATGACCCGGCCGAGGACGGTCGAGCCGGTCCTTGCGATGACCACGCCATCGGCTGTGAGCGGCGCGGCGAGGCTGCCTCGGAAGATGTCGCCTGCGCGATTGCGATCGCTCGAGAGACTTTCGGCTACGCGGATCGCAACAGCAGTACCTTCTGGAAGCGTAACCAGCTTGCGGGCGGGGCTGGCGGGCAACGGGTTAGGTTGTGCGACCGGCTGCTCGGTAACGGGTTGCGGCTTCGGAGCAGGCGCGCCGCTCGCGGCAGACGTTACAGCAACCGGCTGCACAGATGCCGGGGGCTGCGCGAATACCTGCGAATCCGCTGTGAGCTGCGGTGCAGAGGCAAATGGTGCAGGGTGTTCAGGCACTACGACCGGATGCTCGGCCCTGGTGGTCGGGCGTACTTCGGATGCGCTCTGGTTTTCAACTCTTCCGACCGGCTTCGCCGACGACCTCGCAGCATCCGCTTCCGGCTCTGCCTGTTGAAGTTCCTGGGGCGATAGCTGGGCATGAACAGACGAGGGCTCATGCAGCACGGCGGGCGTGAGGTTTTGCTCGACAGGCACGCGCGATGCGAGTCTGGCGTCGTTGGAAACCGGCTGGTCCTGATTTTGGTGGCTCGAGTAGATGAGCGCACCGCCGATGCTGAGTATCACGCCGGCTATGAACGCCGCTGCTACTTTGAGGAGCTTTTCCGGGCTGAATGGAGACCGGCTGGTTGGCCGCGTCGAGGGCATGACATTTTGACGAGATCGGCGCGGGTTGCGGTTCAAGAATCGAGTGCTCGAAGGGCTACTCGGGAGTGAAAACAGACGGCCCTGGCGCGAGGCCGGTTCGACAGCGGCGAGCCTAGTTGACGCAAACGCGACGGAGGTGCTTGAAGTCAGCCATGATTTTTCCGGCGCCCAGCACGACGGAGGCGAAAGGGTCGCCGGCGATTGACAGAGGCAAACCCGTTTCGGCGCGAATTTTCCTGTCCAGGTTCTTGAGCATGGCGCTGCCGCCCGTCAAAACGATGCCGCGCTCGGACAAATCGCCGCTCAGCTCCGGTGGTATTCGCTCAAGAGCTGCCCGGATGGCGTCTACGATGAGTGTGACGGCTTCTTTCAGCGCTTCTCGAATTTCGCTATCGGTAACGGCGACTGTGCGCGGCAACCCGCTGATCAGATCGCGCCCGCGTACGTCGAAGCTCAAGCAGGAATCGAGCGGGTCTGCTGAACCAAGCTCCATCTTGATCGTCTCCGC
>JAFAQG010000390.1 GCA_019246575.1 Acidobacteriaceae bacterium | reverse complement strand
ATTAACGCCGAAACGAACATTAGTCACAGCATCGTGAAGAATGCGGTTTCCGCCGATCCCGGCATCGATCACGCCGATTTCGCTGGCATTGTGCCGGGCAAGTAAGCGGTCGGCCAAAATGTTCGGCCAACGCCGGTTCGCATCGATCGATGAATGAGCTCCGTCTGTGATGGAATCTCCAAAGGCTACCAGGGTCGCCGCCGGCCCTGGCGCGAGCACGTCGACGCCCTCCAGAAATATCCATGAGGTGATGGTTGTCGCCTCTGCTGTCGAGCGCGACGCGGAAGCATCGCCGCTTGCGATGTAGGAAGTCTGTTGCGCCGCGTAATGGATGCCCGCGCCTTCTGCCGCATGCGGCAGGAAAATACTGATCGCGAGGTCGCTACCGGCAGGCACGTTCAGTTTCACAGGATCGCTCAACACTATCGCGTTTGGCGGGATCGACACGGACGGACGCCCGCTGAACGTAAGTGCCCGATCGGATGCCGGTACGACATCCGACGCTTGCGCCCTCAATGCCAGGTGTGCTGCGCCGATATCCGCCGCCGTTTTACCATACGCATTCGACAGCCGCATGCGCACTACGTCGCCGGATACGCTTGTGTGCACGATCTCGCGCAGCGTCTGGTTATCGAAGACGAGCTTTTCTTTCCGCATACTCGCCTCATCCGGCATTTGAGGCGAAGGGCTAGCGCCCCACGTCGCGACCCAGTGCGACTGTTGCGCTCCCGCACACAAAGAAAGAGGAATAAGAGCAATCAACAAGAGAGCGGAGCTTGAGGTTCTCATACGGCGACGATCAGCGCTTATCGTACCGCGCACCGCCGGGCTCACGCCGCAGTCTGCCTGTTGCCGACGGCCTGCAGGTACGCTTGTTCGTAGATCGCCGCGCTCTTGCCCCATGAGAAGTCTTGCGCCATCGCAGTGGCGATCATCCGCCGGATGTGATGCGCTCGATCATAATACGTGCTGACAGCCCAGCCGACGGTGTTATAGAGCGCCTGCACCGTTGCATCGGAAAACTTGAAGCCGGTACCCTCGCCGGTCGCCTCGTCGTATTGCCAGACGGTATCGTTCAGCCCGCCAACGGCGCGCACGATCGGCAGGGTTCCATATTTCAACGAGTAAAGTTGGTTCAGCCCGCAAGGCTCGTATAACGATGGCATCACCAGAAAATCTGCTCCGGCTTCGATCCAATGCGCCATCTCTTCCTGGAAACCGATATAACTGCCGATCCGTCCCGGATACCGCGCAGGCAAGGGTCCGAAAGTCCATTCGAGACTTTTCTCGCCGGAACCGAGAATCGCGAACTGCACCCGCATCCTGTTGACGATCGATTCGATACATTGTGCGAGCAGATGAAAGCCTTTCTGCTCGACGAAGCGGCCAATAACTCCGAACACGGGAATGTCGGGCGCGACCTCGAGCATCAGCCGTTTTTGCAGTTCCCGCTTGCAAACAGCTTTGCCGCTCAGGTCGTCGGGCCGATACTGCGCCGCAATTAACGGGTCTTTTGACGGATCCCAGCACTCGTAATCCGCGCCGTTAAGGATCCCCCAATATCGATCGGCCTTGGCCTTCAGGATAGGACCGAGTCCACCGCCACCGATCTCGCCCCGTGTTTCTTGCGCATAGGTCGGACTGACTGTAGTTACGAGGTCCGCGTACTGAATTCCGCCCTTCAGCAAGTTGATGCAGCCGAAGTCCTCAAATTTGTCTGCCGTAAAGTTCTGGGACCCGAGCCCAAGATATTCGTAATCGCCCCGATCGTATTTCCCCTGGTGACCAATGTTGTGGATCGTGAGGACGCTAGCAGCGTTGCCGAGAATTGTGTCATGCCGATGCCACAGCTTCAGGTACGCCGGCGCGAGCGCCGTTTGCCAGTCGTGAGCATGCACAACATCCGGCGCAAACCCGGAATCGCGGCAGAGTTGCAGCGCGGCACGAGTGAAAAAGCCGAACCGGCGCGCATTATCGCGATACTCTCGAAACTCTGCATCGTCGTAGATGCCAGGCCGCCCAAAATACTTTTGCGAATCGATGAAATGGAACCGCACGCCGGATGCGGCTGTCGTCAGGGTCCCGCACCATTCCTCCGCGTTACCCATCCAAACTCCCAGCGGGTTGATGAACGCTGAGAGATTCCAGCGTCCGTGGTCAATCGAAGCGTACTTGGGCAGAATTACAACTGTTTCGTGACCTCGCCCGGCGAGTGCTTTGGATAATGCGCCTACTACGTCTGCAAGGCCGCCGGCTTTCACAAACGGAACCGATTCCGAAGCAATGAAAGCGATCTTGAACGGGCCTGGCACTCGTGTCTGAGCGAAGCGTTGCTACTGACGCTCATCCCAGGATAAACGCGCGGCGTCCACGCAGGCTCCCGGTTACGGGCGAGCACCGGTGTCTTGTTCTTATCGGAAACACACGCCCAGAACATTAGACCAACGCTCGAAAATCCGCCAAGCAGTCCGGCAACCAGGGAAATCGACGAATCTCTAATATTTCTCCCCTCCTCGTCGATAAGTCTCAAGACAAAACGAGACGGCATCCAAGATGACGCCCGCTAAATAAGAGGAGTTTAACCAGATGAAAGTCGCATCGTTGCTCATGACGTTAGGTCTCACCTCAACGCTCATGTATGGCCAGAATTGGAAGATGTCCGACGAGCTTCAGAACGCAGACCCGAATTCCACCATTCCGGTGATCGTTCAGTACAGCCATGATCCGACAAGCACAGATACGCAGCGTACACACAGCAGGGGCGGAACATTGCGTTACACATTGCACTCAGCGCGAGGGGGAGCTTTCACCATGCGCGGGTCCGCACTCGCCTCTGTTGCCAGCGATCCCACTGTGGTCCATATCTCGGCCGATCACAGTATCCAGGCTAAATTGGACTACACCACGGCCGCTGCCGGCGCCTCCGTTGCTTGGAGCTCCGGATATGATGGCACCGGTATCGGCGTCGCAGTCCTGGACAGTGGCATTACCACCATGCCCGATTTCAATAAGAAGAATTCCACTTATTCCCGAATCGTGTATTCGCAAGATTTTATTGGAACGGGTGGCAAGGACGCATACGGTCACGGAGAGCATGTGGCCGGTATCATCGCCGGAAACGGCGCCAGCTCCCATTGCGGCTATTGTACGCGCGACCTCCGAGGCATGGCGCCGAACGCGAATATCATCAATCTTCGAGTTCTGGACCAGAATGGCCAGTCAAGCGATAGCGTCGTTATCGCGGCCATCGATCAGGCCATCGCGCTGAAGAGCAAGTACAACATCAAGGTAATGAACCTCTCGATTGGCCGGCCCATTTTCGAAAGTTACACGACAGATCCCCTCTGCCAGGCTGTCGAGTCCGCGTGGAAGGCGGGCATCGTGGTCGTGGTCGCCGCCGGGAACGATGGCCGTGACGCGACCGGCGGCGGCGGCTACGGATCAATTACTGCGCCCGGCAACGATCCATACGTGATTACGGTCGGCGCCATGAAAAGCTTATCCACCTACGATCCATCTGACGACTTGGTCGCCAGCTACAGCTCCAAGGGACCGACGTACTTGGACAGCGTCGTGAAGCCGGACATCATGGCTGCCGGAAACCAGGTGGTCTCTCTGCTTGCTCCGAATAACCCGACCCTGCTGCAAGAGTATCCGCAGAACCAGGTTCCGGTGACTTATTACCAGAGCATCGGCTCCCAGAGTATGTCGACCAAGTTCTTCACCTTGAGCGGTACCAGTATGGCGGCCGCAGCGGTCAGCGGGGCAGTTGCGGACCTCCTGCAGGCGCAGCCGAGTCTCACGCCCGATCAAGTGAAAGCTCGGCTGATGGAAACGTCAACCAAGACGTTTGCGGTCTCCTTCAGCAGCGTGCTTGACAATGACGGTACTGAATACGACGACCAGTACGACGTGTTTACGGTCGGCTCCGGGTATTTGAACCTGGCCGCTGCGCTGCAGTGCACGGATGTCGCGACCGGAACCGCTTTGTCCCCCGTCGCAAACTATGATCCGAATTCCGGCAACGTGTATGTGGTGTTCGATCCCTCCTCCGCTTGGGCGAATTCGGCAGCATGGGGAACCAGTGCTGCCTGGGGCACGGGCGGGGTTTGGTCATCATCGGTTGTGAACCCCGACCAGTCGATATGGGGCAACTCCGCAGCTTGGGGAACCAGCGCAGCTTGGGGAACCAGCGGAGCCTGGGGAACGAGCGGCGCTTGGGGAACCAGCGGCGCTTGGGGAACCACCGGACCATACGCACAAGGCACCGACCCCAGCATTACGGGCGAGCAATAGATCCAACCCTAGCCGCTGAAGCGCTCTTCGCCGCTGTGTTGATGGTTCGAACCATCACACGGCGGCGATTCTGTTTTCGGCTTGATCTCGGTCGCTACGGCAACTCGACCGAAATAAGCCGCTTCGGAATCTTGCCAACCGGAATTTGGGTTAGCTCTTTGCGAGTCGCCACGTCGAGAACCGAGACTGTGTTCGAGCCCGCGTTGGAAACGTAGCACCTGGAGGCGTCTGGAACGATCGTCATCCAGTCCGGTCCGCGCCCCACGGGAATGGTGGCAAGCAGCTTCAATTCAGGCAGCGAGAACACCGAGACCGAATTACTCAGCAGGCTCGTAACCCAGATTGTCTTCTCGTCCGGCGTTATGGCCATGCCGTGAGAAAAGGTCTCCGGAATCAGGGGCTTTGCGCCCGCGGGCGCTGGCGGCAGCAGGATTCGGTTTGTGACCTTGTGCGTTGCGCAGTCCACCACAATGAACCCGTGAAGATTTGAAAGTTGCACAAACAGATGGCTTCCATCCCGGTCTGTCACGGCCGGGCGCGGCACTCCGGGCAAAGGAATGGTCGCTTCAGGCTCCTGCGTCTCGGTATTGATAACGGTCAGCTTGTTCTCGCCCATCGACGTCGCGAGCATGTGCCTGCCATCTGGAAGCAGATACACGTTATGCGGGTTACGACCGACGGGAATCTTCTTGACGACCTGAAGCTTCCCCGTATCGACAACTTCCACCCATGACTCTTGTCTGATGCAAACATAGACGTAGCGTCCATCAGGCGTAATTGCAAGGTTGTTCGGCCGCCGTCCGAGAGGCACTCGCGCGATTGTGCCGAGACTCGCGCGATCGATTACATCCAGGACATCCTCGCTCTCGCTCGGAACATAAAATCGCGTCTTATCTGGCGAGATGATAACGGCATGAGGATTCTTCGAAGTCGGTACCTCTCCGACGACGCGGTTTTCGGCCGCATCGATCACCGAGACGCTCGCGCCATCGGTATTCGCCACGTATACCCTAACCGCGCCGGTCATGAGCTGCACGGAGAAAAGGAGCAGAACAAATTTCATCAACTCGGCTGAGACTTGCCTCAGCTCTACGGATTGTACACAAATTTCGGGCGCGCAGACTCGCCCTGCTAGCGATTGTTCTATCGATTGCGTTTTACAGTATGACCGGCAAAATCGTCGACCGTTTTGTGTTTTACCCAATGCGCTACCCGCAAGGCGATTGGGAACTTCGGCAGGTGTCGGGTGCGGAAGAGCGATGGTTTATGACGGCCGACGGAATACGGCTGAACGCCTGGTGGTTTCCGAAGTCAGATGCGGAATTGGTCACTCTTTTCCTGCATGGCAATGCAGGAAATGTAACCCATCGTGTCCATCACGCACAGGCCGTTCTAGCTGCCGGTTCCGCACTTCTGGTTCCTGATTACCGCGGTTACGGGAAGAGCCAGGGGCATCCCTCCGAAAACGGATTGTACACGGATGCGACTGCTGCGTATGCGGAGTTGGAACGGCTTGGATATCGGCCCGATCAGATTCTGATTCAGGGTGAATCCCTTGGCACTGCCGTTGCGGTCGAACTAGCAACTCGGAACCGCTGCCGGGGCATTGTCCTTGAATCGCCGCTCAAGTCACTGAGTGCCATGGCGGCGGGAGTCGTTCCGGTCTTCGGCTCACTCGTCGCTCGGGGCTTCAATACATACAACAAAATACGGCACGTACACGCGCCGTTGCTTGTGATTCACGGTGAGGCCGACGAGATTGTTCCAATTTCGCAGGGTGTTGCCGTTTGTGACGCTGCGAACGAGCCTAAGCAATTGTGGCGTGTCCCGGGCGCGCACCACAACGACTTGCTTTACGTCGCAGGTTCAGAATATATTGTCCACTTGCGACAGTTTTATAAATCGATTGCTGACTTACATCGAGAATACACTGACCCCGCGCAGTGATCTGGTCTCGAACTGGTTCACTTAGGTATTACTTAGTAATTGTCACCCAAATCGGACTGGCCCATGCAAGTTGTCCGTCCTGCTGCTCTACTCTCGCATAATAATAATTCGTGCCCGGATCGGGGGCACTGTCCAGATACTCCAGCGCGACTTGCTGTCTATTCGGCGTCGCCTGATAAATGTATTTCCCATTCCGGATCAGCTTAACGGCCGAAACTATCCCCGTGCCTCGCACTTTGACTCGGATTCGCGGGGCTGTAGCTGCTTGAAACTCGTCACCCATGAAGTGATCGCCCATCCAGAATTCGAGCACAATGTTATCTGTCGCTCCATAAGTATGGCGCTTGCGAATGGCATCGAGGATGCCCTCTCGCGTGTTATTCGCCGTGAACACTACCGAATAACCCATGTGAGTGGAACCGTGATCGGAGCTCGCCTCTGTGCCCAGCCGGTAGCCCTTGTTCCACGCCTTCCAAACAAATCCTTCCGCACGATACGCACTCTCAGGTGTAACTCCACCGGTCGGTGCCTTCGGCGCGCGAGGCGCCCCTTCGTATTCGTAACTATTGCGTAAACCTTGATAAATCTCGACGAGTGGTTCCACATCCCGATCGTTATCCCGCCAGTCTGTGCCCATGTTGGTTGCTGACGTATGAGGGATAGTGATTCCGCCCGTTCTCCGCACATCGTCATACAGCAATTTGGTTTCGTTTTCCACCATGTCTCGCGAAACTGCTTCATAAGTCGACCAATACTCCGGAACCCCTGGTTTGAAATGAAACTTCACCACCGGCACATTGCGCTGGGCATGGATAACATTCCTGTGCCCATTCGGAAATGTCGCGCTTCGCTCATAACCGAATAGAGATACATAATGGCCGGGCACGAAGTAAAGATCCGTAAGCTTGTTGATGTACCACCACCAATACTCGTTGTCGCCACCGGCGTTGTGATCGGTCACCGCCCCGAAGTCCATGCTGGCGCCATCAATCATGTATCGGAAGAAATCGATCAGCGAGCCGTCGTTTCGCCCGCCTCCGTCGGTCGATAGCTCGGTGTGGCGGTGCAGGTCCCCGCGCACGATTCGACATTCCGCACCACCGATGGTCACGCGCTCTGCGCGAGCAGCCGCAACGTCCCCCGGCTCGTCCTTATGTCCAGGAGGACGCGATTCGACTTTCACCGTTTCCGCCGGCTTCAACTCGGCAGCTTGCGCTTGAATCGACGGCGTGAGCACGCCGACCCACACGTCGTTCTTTTGCGGGATCTGAACCTGATCTTCAGGCCGGTTATCCGTATGCCACACCATCCACATCTGGCCATTCGGTGCGCTTGCTGCGTCCGCATACGAGCTGATGCGGTCCATGCTGTGCGGTAGCTGCGTCACCGGGATCCAGTTCTTCCTGTCGTAATAGGTGACGTACGTTTGCCAGAACACGCGAGTAGCAGCCATGTCTTGCACCTGTTCTGTCTGCACTTGCCACGGCCGCGACCAGGTGGCGGGGCGCACTGTCTGGTGTCGATACACAATCCACACTCGCCCGTCGCCGTCGGTATAAAGCCGCGAGAGGTGATTGTTGTGTTCCTGCTGCGGAGGCACGGACGCAGAGGGTTGCTCTACAGGTTCCATGAGCCCTGAAGGTGTGCGCACCACCACGCGCAGTTCCCGTTTGTGGTTAATTGAAACGCCCGGCGCCTTTGGGCCGAGCACACCGCCCTGGTCCTTCGCCCAATTCACCCCCATCAAGTCGTACGCGATCCATTGCCGGTCTTGCTTGTCGACCGTGATTGCTGCGTTTGCCTCCGATTCAAGCGTCCCGGCAACCGTCTGCGGCTCACTAAGCGTGCCGTTATCGAAATCCCTCACGAATACGTCGTAGTTTTCATTTCGGTAAACGTCCCAGACCACGTGCGCTGCCCCATGGCTATCGACTGCCACGTCCGGGTACCAACTGTTCCCCTCGCCGCTTGATATCTGGCGCGCCTCCGACCAGCGCCCGTCTTCGGCATAGCTCAAGAAGATTTGGCTTTGGCCGTTTCGGAATCCCTGCCAAACAAGCCATATCCGGC
>JAFAQG010000761.1 GCA_019246575.1 Acidobacteriaceae bacterium | reverse complement strand
CGATTGATACGGCCCAGGCTCAACCGGTTCGTAGTCCCAGTGAACCGGCGTGCCGTGTTGGTTGATCGATCGAATGAGCAGCCGTTCCTGCTGGCTGCCTAGCACTGAGCGCTTCAACGCAGGCCCGTCCCAGCCCTGTTCGGCCTTATTGATCAGTTTCTTCTCAATCGCGGAATAGGTTCGGTCGCCTGAAAGATTCGTAGTTTCGTCGGGGTCGCGCTCGAGATCGAATAACTGCGGAGGATAGCCGTTTGTCGTGATGATCTTGTACTGCCCGGAGCGGATCATGCGAATGGGTTCCAGAGTGCCCTCGCCCAGGTACTCGGCGACGACTTCGCGATCGCGCCCATGTTCCGTGCCGTTGAGGATCGGCAGGAGACTGCGCCCGTCAATGGGCGTCTCTAATTTTGCTCCCGCCAGCTCCGTGAACGTGGGAAACAGATCGACGAGCGAAACGAGCGCGGGTGACCGCCGCCCGCCCGGACGGCCGGGTATCGAGACAATCAGCGGAATGCGTGCCGACCACTCGAGCATCAGTCGCTTCGACCACTGGCCGTGCGTTCCGCACATCTCACCGTGATCGCTCGTGAAGATCACGACCGTGTTGTCCGCCATGCCGAGGCGGTCGAGCTCATCGATAAGTTGACCCACCCGGTTGTCTATCCACGAGATCATACCGAGATAATTGCGACGTGCTTCTCGAATCCTCTCGGGCGGTAGCTTTTCGAGGTTCGTGCCGTGAAACACTTCGAACCATTCGTAGGTTGGGCTGAGCTTCTTGATGTCGCCCGAGTCCTTCGGCAGCGGCATATCGGAGGCACGGTACAGGTTCAGAAACTCCGCTGTCGTGGTGAACGGATCGTGCGGCTGTGTAAAGGAGACGTTTAGAAAAAGAGGCTCGTCCTGTTTGCCCGTTGCGTAACGCCGCAACCGCCCGATGGCCCGCCGGAATACTTCTTCGTCGTACCCCAGCTGCCGGCTCCATTTCGATGGCCCGAGCATGCGTAACATGCTCTGCATCGAGGTGCCGTTGTTAATCCTCGCACCGAGACGCCAATCGGTGATCATCACGAACCCGGCCGGAAAAATGCATGGCGTGAGGCGTTCGTCGAACCCGTGCATCTGATCGGGCCCGATGAAATGCGTTTTGCCCGAGACTACGGTGCGATAGCCGGCGAGCCGCAGATAGTGGACGAACGTGGGGCGGTGAGCCGCGAACTCCGCGCCGTTATCCCAGGCCTCGATGGGCGCGACCTGCCGTCCGGTGAACATGGAAGTGCGGCTCGGAACACAGAGCGGGCTGTTGCAGTACGCATTCTCAAAAACTGTCCCGCGGCTGGCGAGCCGGTCCAGATTGGGCGTTCGCGCGACTTTCTGCCCATACACGCTGGTCATGAACGGCGTGAGCTGGTCCGCCATGATGAACAGGATGTTAGGTTTGTCCGATCTGGCGCTCGATTGGGATCGCCGCTGTGCCGGCGCATTCTCCGGCTGATTCCGGCCCGAAGCTTGACTTGCAGCGACTGCCGCAATCTGCGAGCCGACAAACGTCCTTCGCGTCATAGTTAAAAAAGTAATTTCAGCCCGAATTGAATCTGACGCGGGCTGTTATATTGCCCCGTGATTACTCCGAGTTGCCCCGAATTGAGGGTGGTATTCGGCGTCCCGAAGACAACCTGGTTCAGCAGGTTGAAGGCTTCGGCTCGAAACTGCGCCGTTACACGTTCAACAGGTTTGAAGTCTTTGAACAGTGAAAAATCGATGTTTTCATGGAAAGGACCGCGCACGTCCGGAAGAGTGCGCGCGGTATTGCCTAGAGTGTACGGCGCCGGCTGCGAGAAAACAGACGTATTGAAATACTCGTTCAGGCGCTGCGATACCGGTCCGCTGAGAGCAGCGCTTTGGCCGTTGTTGTTCGGCCGCAATGTCTGAATGTTGCAGTTGCTACAGGTATTTTGGGCCGTCACAGAGATGGGGAATCCCGATTCGTAAGTGGCAATACCATTCACTTGCCATCCGCCGAATAAGGAATCTACAAACGGGTTCCAATTTGCTCCTAACATCTGACCTCGGCCGAACGGCAAGTGATAGATGCCGCTGATAACCAGCCGTCTCGCTACATCGTTCGAAGAAACGGCTCGTTGACTCTTATCGTCGTAGATATTCTGAATGCCGCCGGTGCTGTTGCCTACGTTCGAAATGATGCTAAAGTCATCGATCAGCTTCTGACCGGTGAAACTTAGCAGCGCACTCAGTCCCTTTGTAAGTCGCTTCTCAACTTTTAGCTGAAATGCATGGTAAATGGAGTATCCACCTATCGGGTAAGAAGCTTGTACGTTTGTGAATTGAGGAAAAGGCGCCAGCAAATAGCTTAGCGGGATGGTGTTACCACTCTCTGGGCCCGTTTTGATAATGCCGAAAAACGGATTCGGCACGTTATTCTGCAGGCTCGTCCCCAACGCGATGACGTCAGGGGTCAACTGGTTCAGGTTATAGTTGTTCTCTCCGCCTTTGTTGAGATGAACGCCGTGACTTCCGACGTAGGCAGCGTCGATCAGGATGTCTCCGGGAAGCTGGCGCTCCACGTCGAAATCCCAGTTCTGTGTGTAGGGCGTTTTGTTGTCTCCGTAGATCGGCGATTCGAATGTACTCCCGATTCCGGTCAGCAAGCCTTGCGAGCTTCCCACGGGCTTGTTAAGGCCGTTTGGAAAGGGGTTGCTGAGATCGACGCCGGGGACGGGGTGCACGCTGTCGGGTGCCGGATTGTACTCCGTTACAGCGCTGAATCCCTCGTTGCCCACGGTACCACCGGCGACGCGGTAGGATCCGGCATAGAAGATGCCGTAACCTCCGCGTATGACTGTACTGGGCGCGAGCTGGAAAGCAAGTCCGAATCGCGGCGCAAAGTCCTTCGACTGGGGATCGAATTGACGGCGGCTGCTGCCATTAGCTCCGACGAAAACCACGCCGCCATTCAAGTTGCTAAGTCCGGTCTGGGCGCGCAACGGAGAGGGCACATACGGATCGAAGGTCGACATCCGGTTGTATCGTTCGGTGCGAGGCAAATCGATATCGTAGCGAAGGCCGAGATTTAGGGTTAGTCTCTTACTCGCATGCCAGTCGTCCTGCAGATACCCTGCGAAATATTGGCTCTGTGTCGCAGCATTCTTCGATTGGATGATCATGGTGCCGCTGCCCAGACCGAGTAGAAGGGTCGCCAGACCGTCACCAGCTGTGGGACTTGCCGTATTCGGATTCGGACCTTGTGTCAGGTTCTTACCGAAGGAGAAGTTTCCAGTCGAGTTGCCGGCCTCGTCGTCATAATCGCGGAGCAGCCGGGCTTGGCCGCCGAATTTCAGAGTGTGAGCGGTAAGCACTTTCGTGCCGGCGACGCTCCACGAATGCGTATCGAACGCATCGTGCCGGTATTGCCCCTGGCCCGCATCACCTAACGTCCAATAATTGGCCGGCGCAATTCCAGGAAAGTTCAGGTGATCGGCGTTCCCGGCGATGTAGCTTGGAAATCCGAGCGTCGTTGGATCGAAGCCATCGCTGATGGTTGTGACCAACTGGGCGGTTCGCGCAAACCCGTATCGGAACTCGAATAACAACGTCGGGCTCGCGGTAAACGTTTCGTCAACGGCTGCGCTATGGGAGATTTGGGGCTGATTATTACCCCCTTGGGCAACGAAATCTTGGACGGGAAAATAGCGTGTCGCCGGGAACTGGAAGTTACGGCTGGAATAGCGGACAAAGAAACGGTTCTTCTCGTTTATGTTGTCATCGACTTTCGCATCGAGGGTGTCGATGTTATTAATCTCGGTTCCCACGGCATAGAAATTGTTTTGGCCGGAATTGGGATCACCGGGCTGGTTCGGCAGCGGGTAATACTTAACGATGTTCGCGGCCACCGGGTTGATGCGGTTCGCGGGGATCTTATTGCCGGGAAACTGCGTTCTCGTGGAACCGGGAATTGCTGGATCGTAGATTTTAACTTGTTGACCCGCCGAGTTGAAGGTTTGTGAGAAATCGCCGGTCCGCTGCAGCGCCGTCGGTACAGTATTCGGCTTACCGGGAGATGTACTGGGGCTCGCTGACCCTTGCCGCAACCCTTCGTAGGCGACCAAGAAGAATGTCTTGTCACGGCCGTGATAGAGCTTCGGGATATCGACGGGTCCTCCAACGCTGCCGCCGAACTGATTGCGCTTGAAGCTTGGCAGAGCGATGCCCTTGAGATTCGAGAAGAAACTGTTGGCATCGAGCACAGAGTTACGAAGAAAGTCAAACGCGCTGCCGTGAAATTCGTTCGTGCCCGATTTGTAGATCAGATTGATAATGCCGCTGCCGCTCCTGCCGAATTCTGCTGAGTAAGTATTGGTCTGAACTTTAAATTCCTGCACGGCATCGACGGAAGGAAATACGGCAAATCCCTGAATAGGGTTGACGAGATTGGGAGAAGATGGAATCCCATCCACTAGAATCTCCGTGCTGCCCGGGCGTCCGCCGTTTACGGAAATGTTTTGGCTGTTGTAATTGGCGTTTACAGTGCCCGTAACTCCAGGCACAAGAAAGATCAGCGAATAGGCATTTCTCTGGTTTAACGGGAGATCGAGGATGGTCTTTGTGTTGATGACTTGGCCCATCTCCGCCGTGGTTGTCTCCACTAATGGAGCTTCGCCGGTAACCTTTACCACTTCGCTCGCCGAGCCAAGTTTGAGAGAGAAATCGACGCGGGCCGCCTGATTGACCTCGAGCGTGATACCCGCGCGTTCTTCAATTGCGAATCCGGGCGCTTCGACAGTGATGGTGTAGGGACCGCCGGGCGGAAGCGATGGTGCAAGATACCTGCCGTCCGAGTCAGTTGTGACGCGGGCTTCCAGATTTGTCGAGGTGTTCACGATACGGGCGTTCGCGCCCGTAATGACGGCGCCGCTCGGATCTTGGACTGTGCCTCCCAGCGATGCCGTGATTACCTGGGCGTGCAGAGCGCTGGTTAGGAATAGCAAAGAGCATAGCGCTCGAGACACCCAGCAAACTAGTTTCAATCGGACCTCAAAAGAGTAGTTTAAGGCCGAATTGAATCTGCCGCGGGCTGTTGCTTTGCCCCGTGATCACCCCGGGTTGCCCCGAGTTGAGCCCGGTATTCGGCATTCCGAAGACCACCTGGTTCAGCAAGTTAAAGGCCTCGGCTCGAAATTGAGCAGTAAGACGTTCAAGCGGTTTGAACTCTTTGAATAGCGAAAGATCAATGTTTTCGTGGAAAGGAGCGCGAACGTCCGGAAGAGTCCGGCCCGTGTTGCCGAGAGTGAATGCCGCCGGCTGCGAAAAAACGGAGGTGTTGAAATACTCGTTGAGGCGCTGCGACACGGGTCCGCTGAGAGCAGCGCTTTGGCCATTATTATTGGGCCGCAATGTCTGAACCCTGCAATTGGTACAGTTGTTTTGGTCGGTGACGGAAATCGGGAACCCGGATTCGTAAGAGGCGATCCCGTTCACTTGCCATCCGCCCAGCAACGAATCTACAGCCCGGTTCCAGTTCGCTCCAAACATCTGGCCTCGGCCGAAGGGCAAATGATAGATGCCGCTAATGACTAGCCGTCTGGCTACATCGTTGGAAGAAACGGCTCGCTCACCTTTATCGTTGTAGATGTTCTGGATGCCCCCGGTATTGTTGCCGACGTTCTGAATGATGCTGAAGTCATCGATCAGCTTCTGGCCTGTAAAACTCAGTAACACGTTGAGTCCTTTACTAAGCCGTTTCTCTACCTTCAATTGGAATGCATGGTAAATCGTGTAACCGCCGATGGGGTAGGAAGCTTGAACTCCGGTGAACTGGGGGAACGGCGCCAGCAAGTAAGCGAGCGGAATGTTTTGAGCGGCTTCCGGTCCTGTGTTGATGATGCCGAAAAACGGATTCGGCACGTTATTCTGGAGGCTCGTTCCCAATGCAATTGTCTCCGGCCGCAACTGGTCGATGTCGTAATTGGACTCGGTTCCTTTATTGAGATGGACTCCATGACTCCCGACATATGCAGCGTCAACCAGGACATCGCCCGGAAACTGCCGCTGAATGTCAAAATCCCAATTCTGGGTGTACGGCGTTTTGTTGTCACCATAAATGGGGGCCTCGAATGTACTTCCGATGCCGGTCAGCAATCCCTGCGAGCTTCCCACGGGCTTGTTGAGGCCATTCGGAAAGGGGTTGCTCAGATTAACGATCGGGTCCGGGTGCAATCCGTCCGGGGCCGAATTGTATTCGGTCGAGGCGCTGAAACCTTCGCTGCCGATCGTGCCTCCCGCAACCCGGTATGACCTTGCATAGAAGATGCCGTAACCGCCGCGCAGCGCCGTGTTAGGAGTCAGCTGATAGGAAAATCCGAAGCGCGGCGCGAAATCCTTCAATTGAGGGTCGAATTGCCGTCGGTTGCTGGAGTTGACGAACACCACGCCGCCGTTCAGGTTCGCAAGCCCGGTCTGCGCCCGCAGTGGAGAAGGTACGTAAGGGTCGAAAGTCGACATACGGTTGTACCGTTCTGTTCGAGGCAGATCGACGTCGTAGCGCACGCCGAGGTTCAGAGTCAAGCTCTTCGTTGCATGCCAGTCATCCTGAATGTATCCGGCGAAGTACTGGCTTTCAGTAGCAGAGTTTTTCGACTGAATAAGCATCGACCCAGTGCCGAGGCCGAGTAACAGTGTTGCAATACCATCGCCTGCCGTGTTACTGGCCGTATTGGGGTTAGGACCCTGTGTGAGATTCTTACCGAAGCTAAAATTGCCGGTTGACGAGCCCGCCTCGTCATCGTAATTGCGCAACAGGCGGAACTCGCCGCCGAATTTCAAGGTATGGGCTGTAAGTACTTTCGTCGCGCCGACACTGAAGGAATGCGTATCGAAGGCATCGTGCCGCCACTGGCCCTGCCCGGCATCCCCGAGCGTCCAGTAGTTCGCCGGGGCGATTCCCGGGAAATTCAGGTGATCGGCATTATC
>JAFAQG010000376.1 GCA_019246575.1 Acidobacteriaceae bacterium | reverse complement strand
ACCGGTTGGGATCGCCCGCGGCAGCGAACGCCTCCTGCGCCATTTGTCCCGCCACCTGGTGATTACCGTGCCCGTCTGTAGGCGCGCCGATGAAAACGGATGTGATGACAAGCGGACGCGTCATCCGCACCACGCGCACCACTTCGCTGAGCACCCGATCGTAGCCCCATTTCTGCAAAGCCTCTTCGCGTGTCTTCGAAAATCCGTAATCGATGACGCTAGTCCAATACTGATCTACTCCGTAATACCGGTCGGCCGCCAACAGCTCTTGCGTGCGCAGTATTCCAAGGGCGTCGTATAAATCCATCGACATCGCATTTTGGCCTCCCTCGCCGCGAGTCAAGGTCAGCAGCGTAGCGCGCGCTCCGACGCCACGAGATTGCTGCGCTAGCAGCCCGCCATCTTCATCATCGGGATGAGCCGTGATCATGAGAATGCTGGCACGGGTACGCAGCTCTGCAAGATAGCGACATAGCCCGGAGGCGCCGCGATCAAGAAAAATGCTCATGTCATTCGGGTCCGCCTCTGCCGTGAGGAGCGCCGAATCAGAGTTTGAAGCTGCCGCGATCGCCGCTCCAACCGCGACGAGCAATAGAACACAACCGGCAGCTTCGAGCGCAAACCGAACTCGGTTATTGATAGACAAATTGAAGAACGTGTGGACCCGCACTACCTAGCTTCACAACGTATAGCACGTAGGAAGCGCTGAGGCTTTCTAAATGTGCTGTTCGTAAGCCGACTGCATAACGGCGCGCGGCGCCTGTTCCCCCGTCCAGATCTCGAACTGGCAGGCAGCCTGCTCAATCAGCATCTCCGAGCCGTGAATCACCGTGCAGCCCTGCTCCGCCGCCCGCTTCAGTAACAGCGTATCGTGCGGATTGTAAATCATATCCATGACAATCTGCGCCGGAATCGTGTCCGGGAAAACCGTTTCGTCGGTCTTCGGCCACATCCCAACCGGAGTCGCGTGAACCAGCACGTCGAACCGCCGCTTGCGTGCCTCGGGAATCGTCATGGCTTCGCCCCTGACAGCGTGTGCCAGCATCTCCGCACTCTTCGCATTTCGGCCCGTGATCGTAATCTTCGCCCCGGCATCCGCCAATGCAATTGCCGCGGCGCGAGCGGCCCCGCCATAACCTGCAATCAGAATTGAGGCATGCGGTAGTCTCAAATGCCGGCTCAGCGGTTTTAAAACACCCTGCGTATCGGTGTTCGTGCCGCGCCATTGGCCCCGCTTCCGCCACACGGTATTCACCGCGCCAACGCGCCTCGCGAGCGGGTCGACCACATCGAGGTGCCGCATGATCCGTTGCTTATGCGGGATGGTGACACTGAAACCCGAAACAGGTAGCTCGAGTGCCAGTTCCATGAAGTCGCCGAGCTGCCCGGGTGGAACAAGAAAAGGGATATACACAGCGTCGATGCGACGGGCCTGAAACGCACGATTGTGAATCAGAGGTGATTTCGAGTGCGCCACCGGCTCTGCAATGACCCCGTAAATTCGACTATCTTTCGTCAGCTTGTCGGCGCGATAGAGCGATCGCATAACCCGCGCCGGAATCTGACCCGCCGCCGTGCCTTCTGCACCGCAAGGCGATGCATACGTAAACTTGGAGCCGAGCGCGGGCGCAAGCACTCGTGTAACGGTTCCCAGCTCCGACATCGCCAGCGCGACAAGCGGCGATCCGCGATGGTGCCTCGCAAATTCAATCAATCGCAGATTGTCACTCGGTTTGCGAGCCGTCGTCGCGATTTTATAAACGTCTGCGGGCACCCGCTGTAATTTCCGGAAAAGTGGAGACAGTGCCGGAGTGTGCTCGAAATTGTGATAAGAAACAATAACCGGAGCGAGCTCGCGCAGCTTCGCGATTTCAAGCGGCGCGCACTCCGCGGTCTCGATCTCTACATCAATGGCTGTAGCCCCGGCCTCCACCGCATTGCGCAGTACGGCCATTTGCTGCTCGACCGTGCCCTCGAACCCGCCACTGTGTTGCTTGTGACGGCAGGTCGCGATCACGCGTAAATCCGGATTCCTGGCCCGGACCTTCCGGATCACATCCAGGCCCGCCTCCGGTTGGGACATGTAATCGAGCCGGAACTCAAAGAACGTACTGCCATCGCGGTATTCGTGTTCGAGAGCACGGCTCAATCCCGAAGCGGAATCAAGGCCCAATGCGACGCAAATCCGTGGCAAGGAGGCAGGCAGAGACGGCATGGAACAGCGTTTGCTCGGATTAGAATAACAAGCCCTGCCCCCGGATTTTTTCGATACACTCAACAGCGAGGCTCTATGCGTTCTAGCACTCTGTTCCTGCAGCTATCTGGCCTAGTCTTTCTGATTCCAATTGGTGCCGTTGCGCAAAACACCGGGACGATCGTCGGCGCAGGTGTACGCCCCGGGGTTTCGTTCGGCCCCCTAGCTCGGGCGCCGATTGTCGGCTTGCCCTACTCGGCCCAGCAGACGATCGAACACACCCAGACGCTCGCCGATGGAACACACATCCACGACGCCATGCAACAGACTACGTTCTATCGCGATTCGCAAGGAAGAACACGGACCGAACACCGGTTCACCCCGCCGCCGGGAGCAGTCGCGGGAATTCCCGCTATGATCCAGATCACAGATCCCGTCGCAGGCTACTCCTACACACTCGAGGAGCGGAACCACATCGCGCGCCGGCAGACCTTGCAATCTCCATTCACGCCGCGCAGTGCGTCGCCTGCTTCGACTTCTAATGCGTCTGGCGC
>JAFAQG010000689.1 GCA_019246575.1 Acidobacteriaceae bacterium | reverse complement strand
GAGCGAGTTTGAGATGAATGACGAGCCGCACGGAGGCAGCATTACCGATATCCCAGGCATTCGCGTCGGGCACTCGACGGACTCGCGCAGGCCGACGGGATGCACTGTGGTGCTAATTGATAACGGCGCGGTCGGGGGCGTCGATGTGCGAGGCTCAGCGCCGGGAACTCGTGAAACGGATCTGCTGAATCCGATCAATACAGTTCAGAAAGTCAATGCCATTGTGTTATCCGGCGGAAGCGCCTACGGGCTAGATGCTGCAAGTGGCGTTATGCGCTACCTCGAGGAGAGGCATATCGGGTTTAAAGTGGGCGCAGCAGTTGTGCCGATTGTCCCTGCCGCAATTCTGTTTGATCTTGGAATCGGCGACCCGAGGATTCATCCTAATGCCGAATCTGGTTATGCGGCGTGCCAAGCAGCTGTGAGCACGACCGTAGCGGAGGGCTGCGTGGGCGCAGGCGCCGGTGCGACCGTTGGGAAATTATTCGGACCCAAGTTTGCGATGAAATCGGGAATCGGCACGGCGTCGTGGACGATTGGAACGACGGGGCTGATCGTAGGCGCCCTGGTCGCGGTGAATGCTGTCGGCGATGTCGTCGACCGGAAGACCGGGCGAATTCTGGCCGGCGCACGCAATCCCGATGGATCGGGGTTGCTTGACACTATGCAACAGTGGCGACAAGGAAAACTTGTCCCAGCGATTGCAGGCGCACACACTACGATAGGTGTCGTCGCGACTAACGCCAGCCTGACGAAGGTGGAAGCAACGAAGATCGCGCAGATGGCCCACGACGGGCTTGCGCGGACGATCAATCCCGTGCACACGCTCTACGATGGAGACACGCTGTTCGCGATCGGCACCGGGACGAGCACGACCAAACACGATGTATCCGTGCTGGGCGCGATTGCGGCTGAGGTAATTGCAACAGCCGTGAATCGAGCTGTCATCACGGCCACCAGCATCCCCGGATATCCGGCATACCGCGATTTCGCACGGCAACCGAAGTGAATGGCTCTACTGACGCCAATCAAAGCTGCGCGCTTGAAGGGTGTCGGGTTCCACGTTGATCGTTTCCTGGTGCCGCTGGGACCCGTTGATAAGCTCAATCCGGTGGTCACCTGGCGTGAGGTGCAGGGTCGCGGGAGTGTGTCCCGAGTTCCTGCCGTCGACAACGATGGTGGAGCCTGGGGGAATCGAGGTCAGGACCAGCGTTCCAGTGGTCCTATCGAGTGCGACGAACACGCTGTTATCCTGCGGAACATTGAAAATACGCTGGGCAGGAGTATAGCCCGGTAGGTGAGTACTCAAGGTGTGGCGGCCGGTAGAAAGAGACAAAGTGCAGGGCGCAGTGCAAGTGCGATCGGGCCGGTTATCTACAACCATCTGCGCACCCGGAGGCTCGCTCAGGAGATCGATGTCCGCGAGTGCATTCGTTGGCATACCCTGGTCCGGAGCAGGTCCGGAGGTCGGCGGTGTTGGTGCGGTTTGCCGGTTCGAGTTCGCGTGCCGGGGGCGCGGCGTCTGCTCGGGCGGGTTCGAAGTTGCCGGACTCTTGTCAGCGGCCGTGGACTGTTGATGGGTTAAGTCCTTTGTCGGCTGACTCTGGTCCAGCGTCGGTGGTGCGGAGGTCGGTCCGGCGCGCGTATCGAGCACCTGAGCCGGCATGTTGGGCCTGACCTTCGGACGAATGATAAAGATGGCGAGGGCGGCAATCAGAAGAAGCGCGCCCGCAATGAGGCCGAATCGCGTAACAGAGGAACCGGGCGAAGGGCGCGAGCCCTCGTCATCATCGTCATAGGCGCGCCGGGGACGCCGGCTGATCCGTGGCAATTCGGGAGTGCCCGGCGCACCAGCTGCTGCGGTATCCGCAGCGGCGGCACGGATAGGTTCCGGTTGTGGTTTTTCGGGTGCCTCATGCCCTACTGTGGTTGCGGCCGCAAGCGGGTCAGGCCGTTTTTCGAATGTACCGGCAGTAGCGCCGCGCACGGCTTGTAGTTTCGGGCCCGGTACCCACTCGGGCGATTGTGCCAGCGCCGGGGCCAGTGCGCCAATGAATTCACTGCAGGTTGCGAACCGCTCGTCAGGATTCTTTGCAAGCGCACGGTTGAGCACATCTCCGACGCGTGCGCTCAACCCAAGATTGAGTTTCTGGGCCGGCTCCGGTGTCACCGTACAGATTTCGTAGAAGAGTGTCGGAAGATTATCTCCTTGGAATGGCTTTCTGCCTGTAACGAGCTCGTACGCGATCACCGCGAGTGAAAACTGGTCCGAGCGGGCGTCGACGGTTGTTCCAAGTATTTGCTCCCGCGACATGTAGTTTGCAGCTTCCGGAGGCGCGCCGCCGGAAGTCAAGTCCTGAGCAAATGCCTTCACTTGCCCGAAATTGACGATTTGAACAGTGACGTTGTCGTCTTCAGCAGGCGCAACGATGATGTCTGCCGGTGTCAGAACCCCGTGAACTGTTCCACTCCGATGCGCAGTGTCCAGAGCTTCGGCGACCTGACGCAGAGTTGATAGCAGAACAGGTTTTGACCCATCGGTCCGCATCATCCGGTAAAGAGACGTTCCGTTCATTCGGAGTTCGGCGCCGTGCTGGCTTATCGCTCCTCAGTATAGACGCCCTTCAGCGGCACGCCGCGCCGCACAGTAAACACCGAAACGACCGAATTGGCGGCTGCTGTTACGATGATGATTACTTCCGATGATTTGCGATGCAGTACCAGAAGGACTGACCTTTGATGATGTCGTCCTGCAGCCGGCGCATAGCACTGTAGTTCCGTCGGAAGCAGATACTACGACCCGGCTGACTCCAAATATCGAGCTCAAAATGCCGATTGTGAGCGCCGCTATGGACACGGTCACGGAGTCGCACATGGCGATTGCGCTCGCGCAACAGGGCGGCATCGGGATTATACATCGGAACATGACGATCGAGCGTCAGGCCGAAGAAGTGGACCGGGTGAAGCGAAGCGAGAGCGGTATGATCGTCGATCCCGTTACCATTGGCCCGGAACGCAGAATTTCGGAAGCGCTGGAGCTGATGCGGCGATATCGAATTTCCGGCGTGCCCGTGACCAATAACGGCACGCTAGTCGGAATTCTCACGAACCGGGATCTTCGGTTCGAAACCCGCTACGAACTGCCGATTGCTGAGGTGATGACGAAAGAGAATCTCATCACGGTTCCAGTCGGGACAACGCTCGACGAGGCGGAAAAAATTCTTCACAAGCATCGTGTAGAGAAGTTGCTTGTTGTGGATGAGAATTTTTCGCTCAAAGGCCTGATCACTGTTAAGGATATCCAGAAGAAGTTGAAGTATCCGAATGCTGCAAAAGATGCGCAGGGCAGATTACGAGTGGGCGCGGCGGTTGGATCTAGTGGAGATTTTCTCGAGCGCGCACAGGAGCTCACAAAAAAGAAAGTGGATGTAATTGCAGTCGATTCGGCGCATGGGCACAGCCAGCGTGTCATGGATGCGGTGAGAACGCTCAAGCGCGCGATTCCCAATGCGGAAGTGCTGGCCGGAAATGTCGCGTCGTGTGATGGCGCGCGTGACCTGATTCGCCTAGGCGCCGACGGAATAAAGGTCGGCATCGGTCCAGGGTCGATCTGCACGACACGGGTGGTGAGCGGCGCGGGTGTGCCACAGATCACGGCAATTGCACAGTGTTCGAAAGCGACGCGCGATGCGGGTGTGCCGCTGATAGCCGACGGCGGCATCAAGTATTCGGGCGATATCACGAAGGCAATTGCAGCGGGGGCCGATTCCGTAATGATCGGCAGCTTGTTCGCCGGCACCGACGAAAGCCCGGGCGAAACGGTTTTATACCAAGGACGGACATTCAAGACCTACCGAGGTATGGGGTCGATGGGAGCGATGTCGCAGGGGAACGGCGGATCGGAGCGGTACTCGCAGGCAGCCGCCGCGAGCGAGACCGGTAAGCTTGTGCCCGAAGGCATCGAGGGCCGTGTACCCTACAAAGGACCCTTGGCGGAGATGGCGTATCAGCTCGTAGGCGGATTGCGTGCCGGGATGGGCTACTGCGGGTGCCGG
>JAFAQG010000094.1 GCA_019246575.1 Acidobacteriaceae bacterium | reverse complement strand
GACGATCGTTAGCCGGCTGCCCGTAGAACTACCGGCCGCGATCTTCGTGATCATCCACACCTCGCCGCGGGAAAAGAGTTTCCTTCCCGAGATTCTGAACGGCAAGGGCGGCTTACCGGTCGCGACGGCGAAGGAAGGAGATCGTATCGAGCCGGGCCGGATCTATGTTGCGCCCCCGGACCGGCATTTGATGATCGCGGAGAATCATATTCACGTAAGACGCGGGCCGAAAGAGGGTCTGCACCGGCCAAGCATCAATGTTACGTTTCGTTCGGCGGCCATGAGGTATGGCCCGAAGGTCATTGGAGTTCTACTTTCGGGCATGCTGGACGACGGCGCGGCCGGTTTATGGGACATAGGCAACCGCGGAGGCGTGACGATTGTGCAGGATCCGTCGGAGGCACAGTTTCCGTCGATGCCTCTGAATGCGCTGCGGGACGTGTATATAGATTACCGGCTTACGGCCGCGAATATCGCAGACATTCTGCCGTGGCTGGTGAGCGGAGAGGAGACGCCGGACAAGGAGGAGGCGATGTCGTCGGACGTTCACTACGATCGATTTAGCGGTTTCACTTGTCCCGAGTGCCACGGCCCTCTATACGAGAACACCGGGCCAGGTCCGGTGGAGTTCCGGTGCCGCGTCGGGCATATTCTGTCACTCAAGACTTTGTTGGACGAGCACACGTCGGCGCAGGAGCGGAAGCTGTACGAAGCCATACTGGCGTTGGAAGAGGGCGCCGACCTGGCCATGTATACGGCAACACGAGTGGACCAAGCACAGCAGGAGAGTTTAAAACGCGAAGCCGAGCAGTTGCGGCGGCACGCAGGCGCGATCAAGAAGCTACTCGAAGAACGCGAGATGACGACGGTCGAGTAAGCCCATGAGGTGCGGGTAGTTCTGTAGGAGCAGTTATGGCGGCGGAGAGAGAAGGAGATCCAATTACAGATGAGCAGCCGGATCTTGCCCAGGATGAGAATGCGGGCGAGGCGGTATCTGTGGCTTCGGTTGCAACTCGTGAAGTGCAAGTCGGGTCCGCGCCGATCGTCAGCGACACGCCAGACGAGATTGACGAGCAGAACCGGCTTCCCTTCAACGTAGTTGGGATTGGGGCATCGGCGGGCGGTGTCGAAGCGTACATCGAGCTGTTTGACGACCTTCCACCGAACACCGGGATGGCTTTTGTGGTGGTCTCGCATTTGGCCGCCGATCAGAAGAGCCACTTACGCGAGATTCTGGCGCGACACACGGAAATGGCGGTGGAAGACGTCGAGAGTGGGATGGAGCTGCGGCCCGATCACGTGTATATCATGCCGCCGCGCGCTCTGGTTCGGCTGGACAGGGGTATATTCGATCTCGGCGTTCCGGATTCGGACAACAATGCGAAGCGGGTGATCGATTCCTTTTTTCATTCGCTCGCGACGGCCCAAAGAAGCCGAGCCATCGCGGTTGTGCTCTCGGGGATGGATTCCGACGGGGCGATCGGGCTGCGAGCGGTGAAGGGAGAGGGCGGCATCACGATGGTGCAGGCGCCCGAAACGGCGCAGTATCCGGACATGCCCCGCAGCAGCATCTCGACGGATCATGTCGATATCGTTGCGCCGCCCGCGGAAATAGCGGTCCAGCTAGCGCAACTGGCGCGGCAGTTGCGGCAGACGAACCTGCGACTGCTGGAACAGGGCGCTCCGGTTCCAACCGAAGACCAGCACTTCACGCGCATTCTCACCCTAATGAGAAGCGTATCGGGCGTAGACTTCCGGCTCTACAAGCCGACCACCATACGGCGGCGGATCGCACGCCGGATGTTGCTGCACCGCATCGACACACTTCGCGAGTACGTGTCCTTCTTGCAAAGCAGTCCGAACGAATTGCGGGAGCTGCAGGAGGATGCGCTGATTAATGTCACGCGTTTTTTCCGGGATTCGGAAGTGTTCGATGCATTTGAGAACTTTGTACTGCCGCGCATGTTCGAGGATCGCGATCCTTCGCTGCAGGTGAGGATCTGGGTGCCGGGCTGCTCCTCCGGCGAGGAGGTCTATTCGCTCGCCATGTGTTTGCTGGAATATCTGAGCGGGAACCCGCTTGAACCTCCCATCCAGATCTTCGGCACGGATGCCAGCGAGCGGAATATTCAGAAGGCCAGAGCCGCACAGTATCCGGACGCGATAACGGCCGACGTTTCGGAGGAGCGCCTACGGCGGTTCTTTTCGAAGACTGAAAAGGGCTATCAGCTGGCGAAACGGGTGCGTGACTTATGCATCTTCGCCCGCCAGAATCTATGCCAGGATCCGCCGTTTTCCCGAATGGATGTTATTAGCTGCCGGAACGTGCTGATCTATTTC
>JAFAQG010000083.1 GCA_019246575.1 Acidobacteriaceae bacterium | reverse complement strand
CCGGTTCTGCCGTACCCGGCGCTAAGATCACCGCGACCGCGACCGCTACTGGCACTACCACCAACACGGTCTCGTCCGCTACCGGCGCATATACGCTTCCCTTTCTCGCGCCGGGCAATTACAATCTCACAGCCCAAGCGCAAGGCTTCAAACAGTTCCAGCAAAGCGGCATAACGCTCAATGCGGGCGCGCAACCCGTCATCGACATCAAGATGGAGGTCGGCGCAGTCTCAGAGAACATCACCGTCAAGGAGGAAGCGCCGCTCGTTACCGCTTCGAACGCCTCGGTTGGGCAGGTCATCACCACGCGAGAAGTAGAGGATCTCCCTGTCAACGGGCGCACGCCGCTAATGCTCGATACCCTCGCGATGGGCGCTATTTCGGTGTTCGAGCCCGGCCCGGTGCGGCCCTTCGATCAGCCCGCCGCCACTCAAGTGAGTCTCGGCGGCGGCCCCGTCGGCGCAAATGAAAGCCTTCTCGACGGCGCTCCCAATGCCGGGTTTGGCAACCAATTGGCCTACAGCCCTCCGCAGGACGCCGTGACAGAAGTCCGCGTGAATGCCTTCGAGTCCGACGCCAGCCTCGGTCACGCCGGCGGCGGCACGCTCAACCAGATCACCAAGAGCGGCACGAATCAGTTTCACGGCTCCGCCTGGGAGTTCAACCAGACTTCGCGTCTCGATTCCAACTCATTCTTCGCGAATAAGGCCGGTACGCCCATATCCCCGTATCATTACAACCAATACGGGTTGGCAACCGGCGGCCCCCTCTGGATCCCGAAACTAATCCACGGCAAAGATAAGCTGTTCTGGTTCTTCGCTTACGAAGGCCTGAAGGATTCCGACCCCGCGAATTCGCCCCTCGAGACCGGCAGCCCGCTCAATTACGCAACTGTGCCCACCGCGGCCGAGCGCAACGGCGATTTCTCCGCGCTGCTTAAGATGGGACCCTCGTACCAACTCTACAATCCGTTCTCGACTCACACCGTAAACGGCGTTGTCATGCGCGATCCGTTTCCGAACAACATCATCGCGCAGCAATACCTGAATCCTGTTTCGCTGGCCATCGAAAAATATTACCCGATGCCCAACACAACGGGTGACCCCGCCGGAACGAAAAATTACGTTATCAATGCGATTGACACCGACACCTTCGATAACGAATTAGGCCGGCTCGATTGGAACATCGGAGATAACGATAAATTGTTTGTGACCGCCCGGCACAATTACCGGACACAGTTCAAGAATCCCTATTTCGGGAATTCCAACATCACGCAAGGCAACACCTTTCACCGTCTGAACCAGGGCGTTGTACTGGACGAAACACACACCGTCTCGGCGACGATGTTCATGGACGCGCGTTTAGCTTGGACACGCTATATTGAGGTCCACAGCAATCCGAGCGACGGGTTCGATCTAACCTCTTTAGGTTTTCCCGCGACGCTGCAATCGTCGTCGCAACAGCCGCAATTCCCGGGTATTTACTTCTCCAGCTCCATCGGCAGCAGCAGTTGCGGTGCTTCCTCCGGCGTCGAAATCAGCTTTCAATGCCTCGGTTATGCCTCGAACGGCACCGATACGTTCGACGCCTACCAGGGTTATTTGCAGTTCATAAAGATTCAGGGCAACCACACGGTTAAGTTCGGCGTCGACCTGCGCGATTATCGCTGGAGTGCGTTCACACCAGGTAATTCAGCCGGCGGTTACCAGTTCAGCAGCAGCCTGACAAGCACCTCGAACTGGACGAACGGCCCGAATATCAACAGCGCACCGCCGCCATTCGGCAGCGACTTCGCGGAATTCCTGATGGGCTTGCCTACAAGTGCTACGTTCGATAACAACACCTACAGCACCGTCGGGTCCACCTACCAGGCGGCATTTATCCAGGATGACTGGCGCGCGCGATCGAACCTCACCATCAATTTAGGTCTTCGCTTCGAACACGAATCTCCGGCCACCGAACGCTACAATCGCGCGGTAAACGGGTTCTTCCCAACACTACCCAATCCGATCACCGGCCCCGCTGCAGCCGCTTAC
>JAFAQG010000680.1 GCA_019246575.1 Acidobacteriaceae bacterium | reverse complement strand
CAGACCAACGCCCGTAGCATAGATCGAGATCACCTCTCCGGGAACCGCCGGGTTGTCCAACGTAATCGGAGATCCCGCGGCGTTGGCGCAGCATGTCGAACTCTGTAAAGCCGTCAGCACTTCCGTCGCATTCGTACTGCTCGATGCTGCCACCGTGATGCCGTTCCCATCGGGACCAGGCACTTTGGCCGTTAAAATAATTCGTGTGTACTGTCCAGCCGCGGATGCCCCTACCGGCGAGTTCGCGTCGGCATTGATCAACCCGATCACTGCATCCCGGATCGAAGCAAGCGTGTCGCCGCTCGTCACGGTGTAGGTATAGTTGTTCCCATTGATCGTGACCGTGACCGTGTCTCCGCTCGTCACGGTCCCGCCGACGTCCACCACCGCAATGGAGTAACTGCTGGCGTGAAAGGCGAGAGCCGGACGCGGGTCCTGTCCCTCCCCGGCGAGGATTCCCGGATTCTGCAGCACGATCGGCACATTGATCGCTTCCGTCACACTCGTAAACCCATCGCGAGCCTTTGAAACGACGTAGGAGCTCACGCCCGAAGCATCCTGCACATCGAACGGCACTTGCGTGTTGATTTGCGTCGGCGAAACAAACAGTAGCGGACCCTTGATACCGTCAAAATACACCGTCACTCCGCCTAGCGTCGTCGGATATTCCCCGTTAGCGTCCGGCGTCCCGGTCGCCGTGCTGTCTGAAAGATTGTTGCCGAAGAACGTAACTAGCGTTCCGGGGGCAATTTCCGCCGCCGTGTTGCCGCGCGTCAAGGTGGATGAAGAAGCCGTCGCGGTTTCCGTGGCCCCGGTCGACGCACTCACAGCCAGAGTAATGTTGTTGCCGTTCACGCCGCCCATCTTCGCCGACAGCACCACTTCGTTGAACCCGGGATTGGCGATCGCAAACACGTTCGGATCGCCCCCGTTCTTATTGATCGCAGCCACCAAGCCGTTGACAATGTCGGTGAGAGTATCGGAAGACTGCACCGTATACGTATAGTTCGTTCCCGCGATGGTGATGGTAATGGTGTCCTTCGCTGTGATTGTTCCGGACAGGTCCACCGTGCCGATTGCAAACACGGCGCGGCTGAATGCATTCGCCACGGCCGTCACCGGAATCTGAATATCTCCCGGCGTGTAAACGAGTACGCGCCGGTCATATGGATCGGAAGCATACAGGTTTGCCCCATCCCACGCCAGCGACAAAGGCGTACGAATCGTATCCGGACTCGATCGCGTAATATTCGCGTCCGGCCGGAACGTATCCGTGCTGTCCGTCACCACGTCGGAAAACTCATCCTGCTGCCCGAGAATGATGTCGGCGCGCGCGCTGTTGCCGCTCGGGATCTGTTCGTAGACGAGAATGCGATCGTTGCCGCCATCTGCCACATATAACCGCGTGCCGTCGGAAAGCGCGTAACGCGGAAAGCTCAGCGTTGCCGCACAACGCGCCGGATACGTTGGCTGGTTGGTAGTGCTATCGGTGCCGTTTGAAGCGCATAAGGACGGCGAATCATTTTCGTTCGCCGTCACCATATCCTTCTGCCCGATCTCAACATCGGCGGGCACATCCGTTGTCGTTGGAATCGAATTCCAGATGAGCACGCGATGATTACCCAGATCCGTGACGAATAGGTGCGTACCATCGGATGTCACCGACACCGGATTCAACATGCTCTTCGCCGTGGGTGTTTCGGTCGAGACGGCGATGTTCAAATTCGGCGAGGCATTGAAGTTCGGCTGCCCCAAAACAAAATCGGCGGGCTGGAAGTTCGAGGTCGGGATGTTGTTCCACACCATTACGCGATGGTTCTGTGTATCCGCGACAAACAAATGCGTCCCCTGAATCCAAAGACCCTGGGGGCCGCGGAATGACCTGTTATCGGTCACGACAGGCGCAATCGTGGTGAAATCTTTCTGCCCGAGCACGATGTCGGCAGGCTGTCCGATGCTGGCCGGCATGCTCTTCCAGATCAACACGCGATTGTTGTCGGTATCTGCTACCGCCAAAACCTTTCCATCAGTAGCGACTGCCGTAGGAGTCCGAAAGCTCGAGGAGGTTTGTCCCGTTCCAGAACTGATAAAGTCTGGCTGGCCCACCACCATATCCGCTCCCTTGAGTGGTGAGGACGTCCCGTTCGACGAATATAGCAACGTTCCAGCGCATACCGGACAACGCACGCCTTGCGGAATGTCAGCCGCGGGATCCGTCACGAAGCTGGAAATATTGTCGAAAATCAGCACCCGGTTCAGCACCGGCGAGGCCTGCACCCGGTTTCCATCCACTACAAAAAGCGTGTTGTTAGCGTACGCCAATCCGCCGACGGCCCCAAGCTGATAAGAAGAGGGCGTACCCGTATCGGCCGCAGTGAAATTCGGCTGCCCAATGATGAGGCGCGCGGCTTGGCCGGTAACGAAATCCGAGGCGCAAACGACCCCCGGAAGAACCAAAAGAAGCTGCAAATACTTCATGAACGTGGAATCGACCTTCAGTATACCAAGCGCACCGGACGTATCCCGCCGCCGCACGGTTGCGCCATCATCTTTATTTTCCAAGCAGTTAGGGCGTGCCGGTTGGGCCACAGGGGTGAATGGGTGGCACGGGGACGCTCGCTGCAGAGTCCTCATAAATCGAAGCAGACCGCCTATGATTGCAAACTCCGTTCCTCGCCCGGGCACGGCTTCTGAAGGATTCGTAAGATATTAAACGATATCAATATAAGTCCATGAAACGAAAGGCGGTTTTCATGGATCTCAATCATTGGAGGGCAAGAGAAATCAATGAAGAAAATCATGGGACTGCTCGCGACCGGGCTGCTGTTTAGCGGATTAACCTTAGTCGGGCAGGATACGGCAAAAGATGACGCGAAGAAGGCCGGCCAGGACGTCAAGACCGCCGGAAAAGCCAGCGGAAGCGCTGCGAAAAACGCCGGGAAGAGCGTCGCCAAAGGGGCAAAGAAGGGAGCCAACAAGGCTGCGGGCGCAACGGAAAACGGCGCCGCGAAGGTGAAAGACAAGACCTCAACCACTAGAG
>JAFAQG010000080.1 GCA_019246575.1 Acidobacteriaceae bacterium | reverse complement strand
GGATCAAAGGACGCAGCGAAGCGCAATCGCTCATTAACTCCGGCAATGGCGCCGAACGCACGCATGTACGAGCCGACTTCCAGAAGAAATACTCGTACTTTCCTTCGCTTGAGAAGCCAGTGATCGGCGCGGTCAACGGTCACGCCGTTGGCCTCGGCTTCATCCTTTCGCTCTATTGCGATCTGCGTTTCGCCTCCGAGGCGGCCAGGTTCGGAACTGCTTTCGCGCGCCGCGGCCTGATCGCGGAGTACGGTCTCGCGTGGCTGCTCCCACGCCTGATCGGTCCCGCGAACGCGCTCGACATGCTGTTTTCAGCCCGCCTCGTGGACGCCGCGGAAGCGTACCACATGGGTCTGGTCAATCGCGTCGTTCCGCAAGACCACTTTGTGCAGAGTGTTCGGGCCTATGCGTCAGAATTGGCCGCCAATGTCAGCCCCAGATCGATGCGGATTATGAAGTCACAAGTCTATAACGCAATGTTTCAAACATTAGGCGAGGCTTTCGAAGCATCGGAACAGGAGATGCTTCTCAGCCTCCAGTGCGACGATTTCAGGGAAGGCGTCGCTCATTTCGTGGAGAAGAGGGCGCCCGCCTTCACCGGCAAGTAAAACATGCAATTCGAATATTCCGGCAAGGTGAAAGACCTGCAGAAGCGCTTGACCGCGTTCATGGACGAGTTCATCTACCCCAATGAACAGCGGCATCACGACGAGGTTGCTCGGGGCGAGCGTTGGAAAGTCTCCGAAGTGATCGAAGCGCTGAAGCCGAAAGCGCGCGCGGCCGGTTTGTGGAATTTGTTTCTGCCGCACAGCGATTTGGGCGCCGGCCTCACCAACCTTGAATATGCCCCACTCTGCGAAATCATGGGCCGCTCGCCGTTCGCGCCCGAAGTGTTCAACTGCTCTGCCCCTGACACCGGCAACATGGAAGTGCTCGAGCGGTACGGCAGTCCCGAGCAGAAAGAAAAGTGGCTCAAGCCTTTGCTCGATGCCAAGATCCGTTCGTGCTTCTGCATGACGGAGCCCGACGTGGCTTCCTCAGACGCTACCAATATTCAGGCCAGCATCGTGCGGGACGGTAATGAATACATCGTGAACGGCCGCAAGTGGTGGTCCTCCGGAGCAGGCGACCCGCGCTGCAAGATCTCCATCTTCATGGGCAAGACCGACCCAGCCGCCCCAAAACATAAACAGCAGTCGATGATTTTGGTGCCTCTCGACGTGCCGGGCGTAAAAATCGAGCGCATGCTTACCGTCTATGGCTACGATCACGCGCCGCACGGTCACGGGGAGATCACGTTCACCAACGTCCGCGTACCGGTATCGAACCTCCTGCTCGGCGAAGGACGCGGTTTCGAAATCGCCCAGGGCCGCCTTGGTCCAGGACGGATTCACCACTGCATGCGTCTAATTGGCGTAGCCGAGCGCGCTCTCGAAACGATGTGCAAACGCGTGCAGTCCCGCGTCGCTTTCGGCCGCAAGATCGCCGAAATGGGAACCATTCGCAAAGACATCGCCGAATCGAGAATCGAAATCGAGCAGGCCCGGTTGCTGACGCTGAAAGCAGCCGCCATGATGGACACGGCCGGCAACAAGGCTGCGAAATCTGAGATCGCCATGATCAAGGTGGTCGCGCCGAACGTTGCGTTGCGTGTTCTCGATCGAGCCGTGCAGGCCCATGGCGCTGCCGGAGTTTGCCAGGACACTTTCCTCGCTTACGCGTGGGCGAATTCCCGGACTCTACGTCTGGCCGATGGCCCGGACGAGGTACATCTGGAATCGGTCGCGAAGTATGAACTGAAAAAGACCGAAGCCGTCAGCAGAAAGGCGGAAGTATGAGCGACGAACTGCGCAAACAACTTGTCGACTTGCTCGCAGGCGACCACGCGCATGCTTCGTTTTCAGATACGGTGAAGGACTTCCCGGAGAACCTGCGCGGCGTGAAGCCATCCGGAGCACCGCACACCGCCTGGCAGCTATTGGAGCATTTGCGCCTCGCTTTGCGGGACATGCTGGAGTTCAGCCGCGATCCAAAATACGAGTCTCCACCGTGGCCCCAAGGATATTGGCCCCAAGAAGAGGCT
>JAFAQG010000078.1 GCA_019246575.1 Acidobacteriaceae bacterium | reverse complement strand
GTTCGGCAGCTAGCGCCTGCTACTTTAGGCCGGACGAACGCACGTGGCCCGTAGCCAGAACCAGAAATGTGGGGTGTATTACGATTATACCTGATGAGAGCGGTTTTTGAGGAGGTTTTTCGTGCGGTAGATAACGTTGTCAGCGCGGCACGGCTCGACATGGCTCAACGAACCCTCCGGATTCGTGGAGCTTAGAGGAAATCTGCCTCGGGGTTTTGGATTCAGATATTCGGCGTCAGAGCTTGAGACACAGCCCGTCCCCGGCTTCGGGCTCTGACATGATCAACGTACGGGAGGACGTCAATGCGAATCACGGTCTCGCACAATAAACCGAAGCAGCAGATCAAAGACAACATCAATCGGTCGTTCGACGATCTTTTCCGAGGCGTGGGGGTGCTTCCGCTTCGGATCGTCGACGAGAAGCGCGCCTGGACGGGCGACACACTTACGTTCTCGTTCGGCGCCAAAGTAGGCTTTATTACTTCTCCGATCAAAGGAACGGTCGAGGTGACGGATAAGGACGTGACGGTCGACGCCGATCTCGGGGTCATAGAACGGCTGTTCGGCGGAGCGCGTACCGCGATTGAAGGAAAGGTTCGCGGATTGCTGACCTAGGTTCGTTCGCTAAACGCGATTACAGGTGTCCTGGCCCGTCGTTTTGAAATGACCCGGGGCGTGTGTTTGATCAAGAGTTCTATCATTGAACCGTGCGCCCGGGGTCGTACATCATCGCCATCGCACTCGTGACAACCTTATGCGGTTGTGTTCGGCGGGCGACAGCGATCGAGGCACAGAATGTCGCGGGTGGAAACGCAGCCGTCGGCCGGCATCTTGTGTATGCGTACGGCTGTGGCACTTGCCACGTCATTCCCGGAATTGCTGAGGCGAAGGGCACGGTCGGTCCGCCACTCGCCGGGTTCGCATCTCGCATTTACATCGCGGGCTCTTTGCTCAACGCACCCGACAACCTAATCCACTGGGTCACAAAACCGAAAGAGATTAATCCGGGAAGCGCAATGCCCGATCTCGGCGTAACCGACCTCCAGGCGCGCGACATGGCTGCTTATCTCTACACATTGCGATGAATGCGTCTCTCAATCCGCCGCCTATAAGAACCGTCGTTTTCAAAACGGCTGTTATCGCAATAGCGGGCTGCATTCTGTTCGAGATAATCGGCGGCCTCGTTTTCATGGCTTCCGGGGCTTACAATATCGCGGCTGACCAGCCACACCTCGCGCCTGTGCGATGGCTGCTCACAGCCGGCAGGACTCGGGCAGTTGAATTCCGAAGCAAAGATATCCGTCATCCAAACCTGCGCGACCCGGCTCTCGTAAAGAAAGGGATCGTGCTGTACCGGAAAAATTGCCAGCCTTGTCACGGCGGGCCGGGCGCTGCCAACGAACAAATAGGCAGGGGAATCGATCCTAAACCGCCGCAACTCGTGCTAGTCAGCGACAATTGGAGCGATTCCGAATTATTTTGGATTACTGCTCATGGGCTCAAGCTCAGCGGTATGCCCGCATTTGCCCCGCGCCTGAGCGAAAGAGATCTGTGGGCTATCGTAGCCTTTATCCGCCGTATGGTCCTGCTCTCGCCAACCGACTACGACCGGTTGACTAAAGCCGCGGATTCTGGCGTGGAGGATAACTCTGTCCCCTGGCTTGCCGCTGGCGATTATGGATTCTCACAACTGAAAACGCGCGGAAACGCAAGAAAAGGACCTGAGCTGATCGGGAAATATGGCTGTATTACGTGCCATGAGATTCCCGGTATGGGCGGTGGAGGCGTCGGCCCGCCACTGACGAGCTTCGCCGAGCGCCAATACGTCGCCGGTTTGTTGGTTAACGTGCCGTCGAACGCTGTGGCATTCATCCGCGATCCGAAGGGGTTTAAACCCAAAACCGCGATGCCGAATTTGGGCGTACAGGAACCCGAAGCGCTCGATATAACCGCGTTTCTGTACACTCTCGGCAGCTCCAAGAGACTCACTGCCTTGCAACACATTCTGGGTATTCCGAAGGGCTGAGGAGGGGCACAGCGCCGGCGCGGCAGCTGCAAATCGTTTCGCAGCCGCTCACCGAAGATTTGCTCCCGAACCGAAGGTGAACATAGACCGGACGACTTGCCCGGCCCGGGTTACGATCGCGATGCAGTGGAACGATCCCGTTCCCGGACTTCCGAAACGCAGATCGCTGAGTTCGACACGTCTGCCCTCCGCTTCCGCGACGGGCTGTTCCGACCAGACCGGAAAACGAGCGAAGTACACGAAGTAACGAAACGGCCGCGTCGCGCTGGCGGCCTCAATCGCCGCGTCGGCAGGGAATTTGTAAAAAACGCGACCCGAGTCGGGATCGAGATCCGCAAGGACGTTAATGTCCAAAACACGAAAAGTGCCGGAAGTTTCAATCACGCCGGTCCAGTGCAGCAAATTGAACGCAGAAGGCAGCGCAGCTGTCGTAACGGGCAAGCTTCCGCCATAGAGTCGCGCTTCGAGCTGGGCAAGAGCGCGATCGTGCATCAGTGTTCGACAGAAATCGAAGAGCAGACAGAACACGAGAGCGCAAATAGCGGGTATGCGGGCTCGCGGAGCCCGTGCCCCGATTTCACTACTCACGAGAGCGGCAAACGACGGCCAGACCGCGGCTAGAACCAGTGCCGCCAGAATCGCGGCATCGCTGAGGCTGTTCAAATCGGCGTGAAACCATCGCGACGAGAATGGCAGCAATAGACGCACACCGTACGCATTTGTCCAATCGAGCAGTAAGTGGCTGGCGACGGCGATCGAACACAACACCCAGGCGCGGAACCAGGGCAGCTTGCCGCGCGAGATGCCGGCGACGATCGCGACGCACAGTGCAGCCATCACCGGAAGGGCGATCAACGTATGCGTGTAGCCGCGATGCGCTTCGAAATAGCGCAGTGTGCCGAAAGGGAGCGCAGCGATGTCAATATCAGGCGCGTTCGCTGCAAGGACAGCCAGAAGCGTTCCACGAGGGCTTAAACGGTTTAGTCCGGCACGGGCGAGGGCAAGCCCGGTAAGGGAGTGCGTCAGGTTGTCCATCGAGTGCGGCGGCCGTCAGACGCGTTCGTTCGCAGTGAACTCTGTCACAGGCGGTGCGTCGCAGCCGCGAATCCCAGCCCTCGCTTGCTCGCGCCGGAGATAGCCGGCCGGTAACAACAGCGTCAGAGCTTCGGGAAGGATTTCGATTGCCAGCGGTAGCCGCCCGGCGAGCTCGCCGTCGATTTGCACGTAGGTGCCGTCGTTACCTGGACAGGAAATTTTGCGTCCACGCACCACTTTGGACCCGCGCATACGATGCACTCGGCCAAGAGCGACGCCGAGGAGATAACCGAGATATCGCACGCTCATCGTTCCGCGGAACAAAACAATTTCGAAATCGTCGCGCAGCAGAGACGCACCGCGAGCGATCTCGAGATCTCCGCCATAATTACGCACCCGGCTGATCAAAGCGAAACTGGCTTGGTACGGCAGGCCTTCGATGATCACATCAAATTCGTGCAAAGGTTGAAAAACCTGGCTGAATCCGGTGAGGTAATACGCGAGTTTTCCGGTGCGAGCTTTGAATCTCAGATTGAGGCGAGACACGATAGCGGCATCGAGTCCGGCGCCCGCCATACAAAGGAAGCAACGTTGAGGAGAACCGGATAGCCGTATCCCGCCCACGGCGATGCGACGAGCATCCATGCCGGCGATCTGAGACGCCGCGCGGTCGAGATGAATGGGGAGACGCATCTCACGAGCAAGCACATTGGCGGTACCGCCGGGCAAAATCGCCAGTGGCACGTCTGTATACAGCATTCCGTTTGCAACTTCGTTAATCGTGCCGTCGCCGCCAGCGGCGATGATGAGATCGGCGCCGGACTCGATTGCAGTTTGCGCCTGCATCCCTGCCGTGCCGGGACCATCCGTAGGCACTAAGCGCGCTTCGATCCCCTGTTTGCTGAGCGTCCCGATGGTACGTTGAAGCAAGTGCGGGTGCCGTGAAAGACCCCTTGCGACGGGGTTGTAGATAAGGGCAGCGCGTTTCGGTTGCTTTGATTCCAAGCTCACCATTATAGGTTTCACGAT
The DNA here is from genome assembly GCA_019246575.1 of Acidobacteriaceae bacterium. Next base: position 4,085 of record JAFAQG010000078.1, on the reverse strand, counting down.
GAAACATTCCGTTTCGCATCGCGTACAAGAACTGCGTAAGCAATTACAGCATCACGAATATCTTTATTACGTTCTTGACCAGCCGGAGATTTCGGACGCCGAATATGACGCGCTCATGCGCGAACTGATGCAATTGGAGCGCGAACACCCGGAACTTCGCACGCCCGACTCGCCGACACAGCGCGTCGGAGGTCAGCCGCGGGAAGGCTTTGTGAAGCTCCCACACAGCTCTCCGATGTTAAGTCTCGACAACGCACTGAACGAGGCCGAGCTTCGCGACTTCGATGCACGGGTGCGCGGCCTCCTTAACTCCGACGATTATGAGTATGTGGCGGAGTTGAAGCTGGATGGGCTTTCGATGGCGGCTCTATACCACAATGCGCAGTTCCAGCGCGCGCTGACGCGGGGCGATGGCCGCATCGGAGAAGACGTGACTGAAAATGCGCGCACCATTCGATCGTTGCCGCTGCGAGTACGAAACAACGCGGTTGAGGGCGCATTCGAGGTTCGCGGCGAAGTCGTTATGCAGCGCCGCTCCTTCGAACGCATGAACGAAGAGCGCGAGAAAGCCGGGCTGTCACGTTTCGCGAATCCGCGTAATGCGGCAGCCGGCGCGCTGCGAGCGCTTGATCCGGCCGTAACGGCGGCACGGCAACTGGATTATTACGCGTATTTTTTGCTAGGCGACGGACGTCCGCTCATGCCCAGCCACTGGCAAAGTCTCGAAACCTTGAAGGCAGCCGGCTTCAAAGTCAATCCGCATCGCAGAAGGTGCAAGACGATCGACGAGCTGCTCGAGTTCATCGCGGAATGGGAACCGAAGCGGGATACGTTACCGTATGAGATCGATGGGGTCGTCGTCAAGGTAGACTCGGTCGAAGAGCAGCAGCGGCTGGGCTGGACCTCGAAAGCGCCGCGCTGGGCAATTGCGTTCAAATATGCCGCGCGCCAGGCCGCGACGGTTCTCGAGAATATCGAGGTGCAGGTGGGCCGGACGGGCACGCTGACGCCGGTTGCGCACCTCAAGCCGGTGACCATTGGAGGCGTGACCGTCTCGCGAGCAACGTTGCACAACGAAGACGAGATCGAGCGGCTTGGCGTAGAGATCGGAGATACGGTGCTGGTCGAGCGCAGCGGCGACGTCATCCCGAAGATTGTTCGTGTGGTGGAGCGTGGGACAACGCGGCGCGCTTTTCGGATGCCCGCTCGATGCCCAGTATGCGGCGGACACGTGGTCCGGCAAGAAGGCGAAGCGGCGAGCCGCTGCCTGAACACGAACTGTCCGGCCAGGCTCCGTGAATCGCTGCTGCATTTTGCATCCCGCGGCGTGATGGATATCGATGGCATGGGCGAGGCGCTCGTCGATCAGTTACTCGGGAGGGGCGTCGTTCGCAACATCGCCGACGTGTACGACTTGAAGCTGGAGCAATTGGTCGACCTAGAGCGCATGGGCCAGAAATCCGCCTCGAAGATCGTGCACAATATCGAACGGTCGCGCTCGCAGCCGCTATGGCGAGTGCTGAGCGGACTCGGCATCCCGTTCGTCGGTGAACGCACGGCGCAGATTTTGGCATCGCACTTCGGCAGTCTGAACGCGATTGCCTCCGCAAGTGCGGACGAATTGCAAGAAGCGAACGAAATCGGCCCTAAGGTGGCGGAATCTATTAAGCAGTTCTTTGCGGAACAGCGCAACTGTGAGCTCATCGAGAAACTCCGTCGCGGTGGCCTTCAGTTTACGGCTGAGAAGAAGGCGAAGGCAGAAGGTCCGCTGAACGGTTTGACGTTCGTGCTCACCGGAACGCTACCCACTCTGAAGCGCGATGAGGCAAAGACACGAATCGAGGCGGCGGGCGGCAAGGTCGCGGGTTCCGTGAGCGGCAAAACGAATTACGTCGTGGCGGGCGAGGAAGCGGGTTCAAAACTGGACAAGGCGCGCGAGCTCGGCATCGCGGTTGTCGAGGAGAGCGAGTTGTTACAGATGCTTGGTGACGGGAGCGACAAGAACCGGCGCTGACGCGATCGTCCGCCGGGCCGGAGTGACAACTGAAGCACTTCATCCACAGCTTGGTCGCCTGGGGACCTCCGGGCATCTTCATTCTCGCGATGGCGGACTCGGCAGCGATTCCTGTTCCGGAAGGCGTCGATGTGCTGCTTGTTACGATTGCGGCTAGTCAGCCTAGCCTTGCTTATGTGACGGCGCTTGCGGCAATCGCGGGCTCGCTGATTGGGAGCCTCATCCTTTTCGGAATTGCAAGGAAAGGAGGCGAGGTCTTCTTAGCGCGCCATGTAACGGAAGGTAGTGGCAGGCGTTTGCACACGTGGTTCCTGGAATATGGACTCATTACTGTGTTCGTGCCCGCTGCGACTCCGATTCCGCTGCCGATGAAGATTCCCGTGTTTTGTGCCGGAGCTCTGGCGGTAAGCTGGACAGCTTTCGTCGCGACATTAGTTTCGGGGAGAGCCATTCGATACTTCGGACTCGCCTTTTTCGCGCGTAAGTATGGCGTTCGAGCATTGGCTTTACTTACAGCGCATTGGATTGCCATCGCGCTGGTTGCTTTGAGCGTTGCCGTTGCTGCCGCAATTGGCGCAAGACTCATTCAGGGCAGAATGCGGAGGAGTTCCTGAGATGCGATATGAGCATCTCCAATAACAAAACTTATAAAATTGAGTAAGTTGTCCCCCTAAGCGCGTTCGAGGTAACTTCCATCCGTCGTGCTAATACGAATTCTTTCCCCTTGGTTGATGAACGGCGGCACCTGCACAACAAGTCCTGTGTCCATCTTTGCCGGCTTGGTTACGTTCGAAACCGTCGCTCCCTTCAATCCGGGCTCGGTTTCCTGTACCGTCATCTCGACGCTAGGGGGCAGTTCGACACTGATCGGTTTGCCTTCGTAGAATTCCACGTTGACTCTGAGCTGCGGAGTCAGGTATTTGACGCCGTCCCCGAGATTATCTTTCGTAAGGTGGATCTGCTCGAAATTCTCGGTGTTCATGAAGTAGTAATACTCGACGTCATCGTACAGATACTCCATCTCGTGCTCTTCAAGCGAGATGCGTTCGACCCTGTCTTCGGAAGAGAAGCGGTGCTCGATCATGCTGCCCGATCTGAGGTTCCGCATCTTGGCTTGAACGAAACCGCGAAGATTACCGGGCGTCCGGTGAACCATGCTGAACACCGAATGAAGCTCGTTATTGAACTTCACGACCATGCCGGGGCGCAGTTGGGTTGCTGCAATCATGAATGGAAAAGCTCCTGTACCGGCGCATAGACATGCGCCAAGGGGAAACCATCAGTTTAACAGTCGATTTCAAGCAGCTGCAAATTAACTGCGGCGGCTGCAGCAAAGCAGTTCGGCGCCGTAACAAGCAACCAGCAACCCACAGGCAGTACTCTGGACAGTAGATTTCGGGGACTTTTTGATGCCTCGCCGACTCCTCTGCGGTCTGTTGATCGTCGCATCGCTGACCGCCTTTGCCTCGCTGCATCAGGCCCGCGAAGACGCCGTCTCAAGGCAGATCGACCATATCGTGCAGGCCCTTTCCGATATTTCCGGGCTCACGGAACGCCATCCGGTTTCATACGGACGGATGAATAAAGTACAGTTACGGAAATTCTTGAACAAGCGCATCAAGAAGACAGTACGTCCCGAAGAAATCCGCGCCGATGAGCTGGCGCTGAAAATGTTCGGACTCGTTCCGCAGGATTTCGACCTGAAGAAAACCACCATCGACCTCCTGACCGAACAAGCAGCCGCCTTCTACGATTACGACGAGAAAAAACTTTTTCTCCTGGAGGAGTCTTCTCCAGAGGTCGAGAGCACCACGCTAGCTCACGAGTTGTCACACGCGCTCGCGGACCAGCACTTCGACCTCGAGAAGTTCGTGCAGGAAGGTCCTTCAAACGACGACGAGAATCTGGCGCATACGGCCGTAGTGGAGGGGCAGGCCTGTTGGTTGATGATTGCCTATGAGCTGAAGCAGGCCGGACAACAACCTGTGCCGACACCCGAGATGCTCAACTCTGTCGTCGATTCGAGCGAAGCGTCCATGGCCGATTACCCGGTTCTGAAGTCCTCGCCACT
>JAFAQG010000070.1 GCA_019246575.1 Acidobacteriaceae bacterium | reverse complement strand
GGGAATGCTAGCGGCGGGTTTCGTTGCAGCGGCTTTATCGGTGAGCTTACACATAACTTCGGCTTCCGCAGCCACTTGCCCGTCCACTGTGGCGATGCCGTGCATCTTCGCAACCGTGGGTTTCAGACGCAGCAATTTCATTTCGATGCGAAGCTGATCGCCGGGAATAACCGGCCGGCGGAACTTAGCCTGCTCGACAGAGGCAAGAAACATGATTTTGCCCCGTGTATGCGGCGCGACGGTGCCGACCAGTACACCCGCAACCTGCGCCATCGCTTCGACGATCAACAGGCCCGGCATCACGGGATACCCCGGGAAGTGCCCCGTGAAATACGGCTCGTTTGCCGTAACATTCTTAATACCGATAACGGAGGTGTCGGTCATCTCGATGATGCGATCTACCAGCAGCATCGGATAACGATGCGGTAGGATGTCGCAAATCTCCTGGATGTCAAGAGACGGCATGGAACGAACGATTATAACAGTGGAGAGCGGTTTTCATTGAGAAGAGGACAGTCTACTCGCGGCGCGTACATCGGCCTGCTCTTGTTTGTACTAATTAGCGCCGGCTACTACGTCGCCGGGCTCGGTGCGATGTATCAGCAATGGTTTCACGCCGCGCAATACGCTCGTGCGCCTTTCAATGTCGACGACCTCCGGCGAAAGATCGACGGCGTCGAAAAGGAGGCACAAGCCGTCGGCCTCACCGTCGGGGACGTTCTGAAGAGTATTGACGGCGCGCCGTTCACGGGCGAGTACCAGCTTTGGAAGGCGACCCGCTACGCGCACCCCGGCGACACGTTGCATGTTACTGTGCAGCAAAAAAGTGGTCGGGACAAGACCGCAAGCATCCAGCTCGCCGCGCGCGAAGGTCCTCCCTGGACGGCGGGAATCATTGTGTTTGTTTGCATACTGGTCGTACTTCCGGCGCTGAGCCTTTTGGTTGGCTACTGGGTGGTGGCGGCGAGACCGCGTGACCCAAATGCCTGGTTAATTCTCCTTGTTCTGAGCTTTGCCGAGTGTTTCTTCGGAAATCTGGATTGGCGCTGGTGGGGCGGTATTTGGTTTGTGCTCTTCGGGACGTGGGCCCTGTTACTGCAACGGTTCTCCATGCCTGCGCTGGTGCTGTTTGGAATCTACTTTCCGGAGCGTTGGCGGTTCGATCTTCGATGGCCGTGGTTGAAATGGAGCGTCGTTGTCCCGCAGATTGCCATCTTCCCTGTTTCGTTCTGGATTTACTACGTCGAGGTCTTTGATGCTGATCGGGAATCGTCGGTAATTACCCTCGATTTCTGGACGGACAAGATCCACGAGTCTCTCGAGGTCGTTTCCATCCTTTTGTTCTGCGCGGCGTTGATCGACAAACTGCGATCCGCATCCACCGCTGACGCGCGGCGCCGTCTACGCGTGTTGGCAACGGGCAGCGTCATCTCACTCGGCCCTCTCTTGATCGCGTTTGGCGTGCTGCCCTTTTTGGGAATCGACACACATCACGGATTGTGGTACGAGATCGTTACTCCGATTTTTGCGGTATTTCCGCTCACCCTGGCGTATGTGCTCATCGTTCAGCGCGCAATGGACATCCGCATGCTGCTGCGGATGGGCACGAAGTATGCCCTCGCGCGAGGGTTGCTGTGGTTAGTTCGAATGGCGATCGTCAGCTTGATCGTTTGGATCTTCCTCAGTAGTAGAAACGCGAACGAATCTGTTGTTATCTGGGCCGTCCGGTTGATACTGATCATCGCCTTGATATTTCTGCTGCGACGCCGCGTGTTCAAACAAATGTCGGACTGGGTGGACCGAAAATTCTTTCGTGAAGCCTACAACACGGATCTTGTCCTGACCGAGCTTTCCGAACGCGTTCGCCGGTTCACAAGCAAGGAACCACTCATCGAAACCGTCACGCGCCGCATCTCCGATGTGCTGCACGTGCCGCAGATTGCAGTCTGGCTGCGCGGCAGCCAGGTCTTTCATCTGCACGAAGCAGTTGGATTTTCCATGGTGCATCCGGTTGCGCTCCCCGAAGCCTCGGTCACCATCCGCACTGTTGCTGAGACCGAAAGGCCGGTAACGCTCTATCGAGAAGATCCGGACGATTGGTTTCTCGAAGCACAGCCGGAGGAGCAGCAGGCGCTCAAGCAGATGAATGCCGAGGTGTTGCTCCCGCTGCCCGGGCACGAGCGCCTGATGGGCTTCATCGTCCTAGGCCCTAAGAAATCGGAAGAGCCGTATACGCCCTCGGACCTGGCGCTGCTGCAATCTGTAGCGACCCAGACCGGCCTGGCATTGGAGGTCAGCGAACTCGCCGAGTCGCTCGCAACCGAAGCAGCGCAGCGGGAACGCATTCAGCGTGAGATCGAGATTGCGCGCGAAGTCCAGCAACGCCTTTTTCCGCAGAGCACGCCGGCAATATCGGGCGTGGAGCTTGCAGGCGCGTGCCGTCCCGCGCAGGGCGTCGGCGGCGATTACTATGATTTCTTCGACCTCGAAGTTGGGCGCCTCGGAATCGCCATCGGAGACGTTTCGGGTAAGGGAATCTCAGCGGCCTTACTCATGGCGAGTCTGCGCGCGTCGCTGCGCGGCATGACGCTCTACGGCTCGAACGACTTGGCCGAGCTGATGCGAAAAGTCAATCAGCTCGTCTATGAGTCCTCGGCGGCGAATCGCTACGCAACCTTCTTCTTTGCGGTCTACGACCCCGCAACGCGCGACCTGCGCTATGTTAATGCGGGCCACAATCCTCCAGTGCTCACGCGTAACAAGGGCAACGGAATCGCGCCGCTGATTCGCCTCGACGCCTGCGGTATGGTGATTGGCTTACTTCCGAACATCGAGTACTGCGAGGCTTTGGTCACCCTTCAACCCGGCGATCTGTTTTTCGGTTACACGGACGGCATCAGCGAGGCGATGACGGAGGACGACGAGGAATGGGGCGAAGAGCGCATGATCGCCGCGCTTACGAATTTAGGAAACGGCTCCGTCGAGCAGATTCTGTCGGGTATGTTCGAAGCCGCCGACACGTTCACACGCGGCGCCGAGCAGCACGATGATATGACGATGTTGCTAATGCGTGTGCACGAACGGCCGAGATGATTCGCGAGCTGTAATGAACCTGACGAACGTGATGGTCTTTATCGATCGAGTAACGGTGCGCATGAAGAAGGCCGGCTACCTGTTTGCCGACCTGCCGCCCCCAGAACGCGGGCGCGACTCTGCTGCCCATCGCGTACAGCGCGTTGAAGCTCGATTTATTCTGGCCGACCAAAATCGTGGTCAGCCGTCCGCCCGGACGCAGCACGCGGCTGACTTCCGCAACGGATTCGTCCAGTTCTGCTTCGGGTAACAGTTCGAACAAATAGCAGCACATCACGGCATCGAAAGACGCCGATGCGAAAGGAAGATACCTAACATCGGCCGCTTGGCAATGAATTTGCGCTTGCGGAAAGCGCCGCCGGGCATTGGTCTGGGAGCGCGCCGCCATCTTAGGCGAGAGATCTACCCCGATCGTGTGTCCGTCCGGGTTGACTCTGACCAGCCGTTTCAGCATCTCGCCGGAACCTGTGCCGATTTCGAGAACACGCGTTCCATTCCGAATGCCTGAGGCGCTGAGCGCCGCTCGGTGTGCCCGCGAATGGAATAGCAAGCTCGATAACGGGTACAGCGGCGCTACCAGATCGTAAACCCGGCGTGTGTCCCGGAATGCAGCTTCGGTCTCCCCCACAGTTACGTTTGTGCCCACGTTTTAAGAGACGCTATGGATCGAATTCTTGAACCATGAACTTCAGGGGTGGACTTTTCACCGGCGGACGGACCCGTCCATGCTGGCACTGAAATAATTACGCATTTTAGAACAACGATTTAGTCCAATTAAAACCGATTTGGTTCGAACGCAATTTAATTAAAATCTGACTTACGATGAAACGGAGCCTAGCATCACCCGACATGCATCCATACCTCGCTTACTGCAGAACTAACCAACCGCAAATCGCCCGATGCATCGAGGAGATGGTGTGCTGCGAATCGCCAACGGACTCCCCGCGCCATGTCGATCGCTTTGTCGATCTCCTGATCGAACGTACCAAGGATATCGCGAGAGCCAAGGCGATCAGGGTTGAAGGCTACGGCAGAAATGTACGGCTGGAGTTCAGGACAGCGGGGCGGAAGAAGGAAGGACAGATTTTAGGCCTCGGTCACTCGGACACGGTGTGGCCTCTGGGGACGCTGAGACACATGCCGTTCCGCGAGGCTGAGGGGCGGTTATGGGGTCCCGGTGTGCTGGACATGAAGTCCGGCCTGGCGCTCTTCATTTACGCAGTGCGGGCCTTGATCGATTTGGGTGTCCAGGTTCGCCGTCGCATCGTGTTGCTGATCGTCTCCGACGAAGAGGTGGGTAGCCCGATGTCGCGACCCATAACGGAGGCGGAGGCGCGTAACAGTCGTTCCGTCTTAGTCGTCGAACCGGGTACG
>JAFAQG010000149.1 GCA_019246575.1 Acidobacteriaceae bacterium | reverse complement strand
CGTCCTGGTACGCGGCATGTCCGGGCCTAACTGTTTCCGTCCTTCAATATATCAGTTGTATATTGATGGTAGATGGCTTATATGTACACGGTTCCGGCGCACGTTCAAGCATTGCGCCCCTACGAACCGGGAATGACGCCCGAGGAGCTTCGCAGCCGCTACGGCGTCGAGAATGCGATCAAGCTCTCGTCTAATGAGAATCCGCTCGGCACGTCGCCCAAGGCTCTCGAATTCGCGGAACGCGCCTTGCGAGAGATGGCTCGTTATCCTGATGGCGGGCTCGCATTGCGCCGTGCGCTTGCGGATCGGTTCGACGTCAAATCAGAGAACGTCATCGCCGGGGCGGGCAGCGAAAGCATCATCGCCAATATCGTCCGCACGTTCCTGTGCGATGACGACGAAATCCTCACGACCGAAGCCGCATTCCTCGGTTTTCAAGTCCTCGCCCGCGGACGCGGCGTCGCTTACCGAACCGTTCCCTATCGCAACTGGACCTACGATCTCGCGGCGCTCGCCGATGCCATCACCGAGCGCACGAAGCTTGTTTATATCGCGAATCCGAACAACCCGACGGGAACCTTTTTTACTCGCGAGGTCTTCGAGGATTTCTACCGGCGCGTCCCCGAACGAGTGCTCATCATTCTCGACGAAGCGTATTTCGAGTTTGCCGCCGGTGAGCCCGCATTTCCCGATTCGATGCACTACCGCTTCGACAACGTCATCACGCTCCGGACCTTCTCGAAGGCGTATGGTCTGGCTGCTGCTCGCGTCGGCTATGGATTCGCGCACGGAGATCTCATCTCCGTGCTGCTCAAAGTCAAGTTGCCGTTCGAACCGAGCGGAGTTTCCTCCGCAGCGGCTCTGGGCGCGCTGGAGGACGATGCCTTCCGGCAGAAAACGATCGAGAACAACAGTTGCGGGCTCGCATTTCTCAACCGTTCTCTCAGCGAATTGGGCTTTACGGTCGTGCCCTCGGCGGCAAACTTCATCATGATGGTGCTCGATACCGAAGAACAGGCCGATTCGGTATTCGAACACTTGCTCCGGCAGGGCGTCATTGTGCGGCCGTTAAGAGCCACCGGCCTTCCACGATGCCTGCGCGTCTCCGTCGGAACGCCACAGGAAAACGAAAGGTTTGTCAACGCCCTCGCCCGTACCCGAGCCGAACTGGAGATCAATTTATATGCAGCAAGTCACTGAGAGAACGGAAGGCCCAACAACATCGCAAACCGATTTTCTTCCCATCCACGGAACAGATCACATCGAGTTCTACGTCGGCAACGCCAAACAGGCTGCCTATTTCTATCGCGCCGCACTCGGCTTTTCTTTCGTCGCGTATCGAGGTCCCGAAACCGGTACGCGCGACCGCGTCTCGTACGTGCTCGCGCAGAACAAAATCCGCTTCGTCCTGACCACGCCGCTTCAGCCCTCGGGCGAAGTCGCAGACCACGTGATGCGGCACGGGGACGGCGTGAAATCCATTGCGCTCTGGGTCGACAATGCCGGATCTGCGTGGGACGAAACCACCTCGCGCGGCGCACGAAGCGTACAGGCTCCGGTCACAATCGAAGATCAAAACGGCCGCGCCAAGCTCTCCGCCATCGCCCTGTATGGCGACACCATTCACACTTTCGTTGAGCGTCGCGATTACCGCGGCGCCTTCCTGCCCGGCTTCGCCGATGTGCCCGGCCCTGATCGCATCGCACGCCCCACCAACCTGCAGTACATCGACCACGTTGTCGGAAACGTCGGCTGGGGCCAGATGAACACCTGGGTCGATTTCTACGAGCGCGCCATGGGCTTCCGGATGTTCAAGCACTTCGACGATCAGGACATTTCAACCGAATACTCCGCACTGATGTCGAAAGTCATGACGAACGGGAACGAGCGTATCCGTTTTCCTATCAACGAGCCCGCCGTTGCACGCAAAAAATCCCAGATCGAGGAGTATCTTGATTTTTACGGCGGACCCGGCGTGCAACACATCGCCATGGCGACCCCGGATATTATCCAAACGGTCACTCGGCTGCAGGACCAGGGCGTCGACTTCCTTTCCATCCCGACCGCTTACTACGAAGACCTGATCGCCCGGGTCGGCAAAATCGACGAGCCCGTGTATGAACTCGCTCAACTGGGGATCCTGGTCGACCGCGACGATGAAGGCTATATGCTACAGATCTTCAGCAAGCCCGTCGAAGACCGCCCAACACTGTTTTTCGAGATCATCCAGCGCAAGGGGAGCCGGAGTTTCGGGAAAGGCAACTTCAAAGCTCTGTTCGAGGCCATCGAGCGGGAACAGGCCCGCCGCGGGAACCTGTAAACGCGCGGACTAGTACTCGTAGATCGGAATTCAAGGATTCGCTGTCGCCCACGATACTGTCGTGGTTCGCGAATGGCCGTATAATCCTTACGAAATTCTGCGAAGGACATCTATGCGCTTGCGTTTCGGAACCGTCGCCTTGCTCGTCGCCTGTCAGGCACCGCTGCTGTTTGCCACCTCTTACACGCAGACCAACCTCGTGTCGGATATACCGGGGCTGGCCGCCAATACGGACCTGAATCTCAAAGACGCCTGGGGGATGTCGTTCAGCGCCACGAGTCCCATCTGGGTGTCGGATCGGTTCACCGGCTTGGCGACGCTCTACAACGGCCTCGGTGTCGCTAACAGTCTCGTGGTCACTGTGCCTCCTGGTACTCCGGCTACAGGACCGACAGGCCAAGTCTTCGCGGGCGGAACAACCTTCCGTTTGAATGGCAGCCCGGTGAATTTCATCTT
>JAFAQG010000145.1 GCA_019246575.1 Acidobacteriaceae bacterium | reverse complement strand
ATCAATATCAGAACCATGCCGAATTCGAGATTAGTTCTATTCTGGCTCGCAGCCATTGCTGCACCTGCGGATATCGGCCCTCTTCCTCCGCTCGCCAAAACCACATCTGCGCTTCAGATTCTCTCGCCGTGCGTGACGCGGCGTCCGTTTACTGTCGCGGGCGAATATGGCGCATTGTTGGGCCGGCAAAATGGCCGGTTCGAAGCTTGGCTCTGGCCCGTGAAGATCCTTAGTAATTTCCGAATACGCGCCGAACTTGCCGACTATCCAGTCCCGATCGATGTAAATGAACTCGCCGCGGAAATTAAAGTCACTCCTCAAGAGACAACCATTACCTATTCGCACGCGGCATTTACCATCCGGCAACATATGTTTGCACCGCGCGGCATCGAGAACCCGGTAACTGGTGCTGTCGCTTTCTTCGAACTACAATCCATTCGCCCGCTGGAAGTAACTTTCTCCTTTACTCCGGAGATGCTGCACATGTGGCCCGCGCCTAATTTCGGACGGCCCAATGGCGAGTGGGTCGCACACGGCGATAGCGGTTTCTATGTCTTCCATACAGATAATCCGTCGTTTTCCGCGATTGTTGCCATACCGCGCACACGGCCCGGCATTTTGGTCCCATATCAGGAGCACCCACAAACCTATCCACTCGAGCTGAAACTTGCTTACGACCCAAAGCGCGACGGCGATTCGATATTTCCATTGACCATGGCGCTAACGCACGGCAAGGATTTCGATGCTGAGGCTCAGGCAGTCAATGCCGCCGTGCCCCAACTTTATGCGCGAACGCAGAGTTACTATTCGCACTTCTTCGATCGCCGGCTGACCGGAGAAAGTCCTGATTCGCGAGTGAACGATGCTCTGCGATGGGCTGAGATCGCGATTGACCAAGCCCAGGTCCGGTATCGGAACGAGACAGGTCTGATAGCCGGATACTACGAATCCGCCGATTCCGCCCGCCCCGGGTACGCCTGGTTCTTCGGACGCGACACTCTGTTCTCAACTTATGCGATCAACAGCTACGGCGATCTTCAACTTACTCGCGCTGCGCTCGAGTTTCTAATCGACCGGCAGCGGCAGGACGGCAAGATCATGCACGAGTTCTCGCAATCCGCGGAGGCTGTAGATTGGAAATCCACGCCCTATTTCTTCGCCTCGGCAGATGCCACTCCCTTGTTAGTCATGGCTATGGCGGATTACGTCAGGGTTAGCGGCGATCTCGAGTATTTGAAACAGAACTGGGATGCAGTCCGAAAAGCGTATGCGTTTACGCGCGCTCACGTCTCCGAAGATGGCATTTACAACAACACGCAAGGCACGGGCTGGGTAGAATCCTGGCCCACCGGAATGCCTCATCAGGAGATTTATTTAGCAGCACTCGACCAGCAGTCCGCGGCCGCGATGTCGCGCTTGGCGCGACTGATGAACGATACTCAGCTCGCCGCCAGCGCTGAGCGGACCGCGAGGACAATTCGCGCTAAAATCGTGTCCGAATATTTTGAGCCTCAGAAGGGGTTTTACGCATTTAGCCGAAATGCAGATGGCTCGCTGGACCACACTGCCACTATCTATCCTTCCGTTGCGTGGTGGGACGAAACGCTCGCGCTTCCTGACAGCGACGCAATGCTAACCCGCTGGGCATCGGACGAGTTTTCGACTGATTGGGGCACGCGCGACATCAGCGATAAAACATCCTTTTACGACCCCATCAGCTATCATCAGGGCTCCGTTTGGCCGCTATTCACGGGCTGGGTGGCGCTCGCTGAATACCGTGCCGGGCGGCCGTTCTCCGGCTATGCACACCTGATGCAGAACGCAAACCTGACGTGGGCTCAGGATCTCGGTTCAGTAACCGAGCTGCTTTCAGGCGAATTTTTCCAGCCCGAAGGCCGCAGCAGCTCGCACCAATTGTGGTCTTCGGCAATGGTCATCACGCCCCTGCTGCGCGGCTTGTTTGGTCTTGACTGGGATGTTCCCAACCGCACACTTCGGCTCGCGCCTCACTTGCCGGCCGATTGGGATCGCGCGCGGCTCGATAATGTACCGTTCGGCTCAACACGGCTCCGGCTCGATTACCAGCGAAGCGGGTCTCAATTAACGGTGCGAGCTGCGTTTTCAAAGCCCGAGGTGCTGTGCCTAACCGCTCAGATCGAATCCCGCGGTCCGTGCACCGCGACGCCTTCAACCGCACACTCGCTCAACATTCCGTTGCCACCCGTGGAGGTTTCGATTCCAACTGAGTTGCCTCTGGAGGGCTCCAGAACGAGCCAGCTCAAATCGCTGAATCAGGAGTTCTCCGCGAATGACGCTGTGTTTACATTCGCAGCACAAGGCGGGTCAACTTACGAGTTGCCGGTCCGTATCAATCGTAGCCACGTCAGTGTAAATGGAGCGGAGCTTGCCGGAAACAAGCTCCACATCCGCTTCCCCGAAGGCGCCGGTTACCGGCACCAAACCGTCACGTTTGCGTGGTGATGGAATCGTTCCCATCTAGGGCACAATCGCCACTGCGCCATCCACGCTATCGCTCCGGATCGTTGCCAGCGCGTCATTGGCCGCGTTGAGCGGAAACACAGTTACTCTTGGCCGCAGCCCAATGTCGCTCGCAAGTTGTAAGAACTCCCGCGCATCGGCTCGCGTCATATTGGCTACGCTCCGAATCTGCCGCTCACCCCATAACAGGCTGTCGTAATCGAATTGCGGCATG
>JAFAQG010000113.1 GCA_019246575.1 Acidobacteriaceae bacterium | reverse complement strand
GGCCGTAGTTGCTAAAGAAGAGCAGGCGATCTCGCGCATCGAGTAACCTGGATTCTAAGCTCGATGGCGACAACCATTCCAATCGCCCCATCGCGATTTCGTGCCGGCTTTGTTGAACGGCTGCGCGGTGGGGACGAGATTGCATACCTCGTGACGCTCGCCTGCGCAGTGACGATCCTGGGCATTGTCGGTCTGCTCATAGGTGAGCTGTGGGTGAACTCTCAGCCGACGGTAAAGACGTTCGGCTGGCACTTTCTGGCGACATCCACCTGGGATCCCAACGGCGGGAAATTCGGAGCGCTTCCGTTCATTTACGGAACGTGCGTAACCTCGTTCCTTGCCCTGCTGATCGCCGTTCCCCTGGGTGTTGCGGCATCCATCTTCCTGGCCGAGATGGCGCCTCCCAAACTGTCGAATGCTCTCACCTTCCTCATAGAGCTGCTGGCAGCGGTTCCGAGCGTGATTTACGGACTGCTCGGTATCTTCATCCTCGTCCCGATAATCCAGAAATATCTGGTTCCCTTTCTGCGGGACACCTTTGGCTGGACAGCCATATTCCAAGGCGATTTTTACGGTGTAAGTTTCCTTTCCGCGGGCCTTGTACTGTCGGTGATGGTGGTACCGTTTATCATTTCGGTGTCGCGGGAAGTGTTGCTCGCGGTACCAATGGATCAGCGTGAAGCTGCGCTTGCCGTGGGCGCAACCAAGTGGGAGACGACGTGGCAGGTTGTGATCCCGTACGCCTTGACGGGCATCTTCGGCTCAATTTTTTTGTCTCTTGCGCGCGCGCTTGGCGAGACGATGGCGGTGACGATGGTCATCGGCAATACTCCGAAGATCACGGCTTCGCTATTCTCGCCGGGCTACTCGATAGCTGCTGTGATCGCAAACGAATTTGCGGAAGCCAACGGCGACCTTTACATTTCGTCATTGATCTTCCTGGGCCTTGTGCTCTTCGGCCTGACAATTGTCATTAATGCAGTCGCACGCATCCTGATTCTTACGACAGCACGGGGGCACATGAAGGCATGACGGCGGCGTTATCGCGCAGGCGAAGGGTTGTCAACACGGTCATGCTCTCGTTATCGGGCGTTTGTACCGTGTTCATAGTCAGCCTGTTGTTTTTTATTCTGGGTTACCTGTTCGTTCACGGCGCCAAGTCACTGGACTGGGCGTTTTTCACTAAGCTCCCGAAGCCTACGGGCGAGACCGGCGGCGGCATGGCCAATGCTATCGTGGGCAGCGGCAAAGTTCTATTGCTTGCGACCGGTATTGGTGTGCCGATCGGGTTTCTCGCGGGAGTTTACCTGGCGGAATACAGCGGGAAGACATTCGCGTTCCTGATTCGCTACACGGTCGATCTCCTAAACGGGGTGCCGTCGATCGTGATTGGAATATTTGCTTATGCAATGGTCGTGAGGCCGATGAGACACTTTTCGGCCTTAGCCGGCGGGGTGGCGCTGGGAATGATGATGATCCCGATCGCGGTGCGGACGACGGAGGAATTCCTTCGAGCGGTGCCCGATTCCATGCGCGAAGGCGCGATGGCACTCGGGGCTACGAAGGCGAGAGCGATTTTCACCGTTGTCATTCCCGCCGCGATCTCCGGCCTCATTTCGGGTATGATGCTGAACCTGGCGCGCGTTGCGGGTGAGACAGCCCCGCTATTATTCACAGCTCTCGGTAACATGTTTTGGAGCCATGGATGGCTGCAACCGATCGCGACACTGCCGGTGATGATCTACAATTACGCAATAGCACCGGATGAAGATCTGCATCAGCAGGCGTGGGCGGCCGGCTTTGTATTGCTTACCCTGGTACTAGTCATCAATGTGACCGCCCGGACGATCACCAGTCGAGGACCGGCGTTTTCCCGGAGATAACTTTTGTGGCAAGTCCCCAACAGCAGCAGATTTTCAAGGACCATTCTGTCACTCCTGAACAAGCAGCCGCGGATGTGAAAACCAGCACAGCGATAGCGAAGCTTGACGCCAAGAATCTCAACTTCTACTACGGTACGTTCCAAGCGCTGCACAATATCAGCATTGCCATTCCTTCCTACAAGATTACGGCGTTCATAGGCCCGTCCGGATGCGGTAAGTCCACCTTTCTGCGGACGTTCAACCGCATGTACGAGATCTTTCGAAACACGAAGGTGGAAGGCGAGCTGCTTCTGGACGGACAGAATTTACTCTCGATGAACGTGACGGACGTCAGGCGGCGTGTGGGAATGGTGTTTCAGAAATCGAATCCGTTTCCGAAGAGTATTTTTGACAACGTAGCGTACGGTCCGCGCGTTAACGGCGCTGAAAGAAGAGCCTTGCTCGAGGAAGCGGTAGAGCGCAGCCTCACGCGCGCGGCTCTGTGGAACGAGGTCAAGGACAAGCTGAACAAGCCGGCTGTGGCGCTTTCGGGAGGGCAGCAGCAGAGGTTGTGCATTGCGCGCGCACTGGCCGTCGAACCGGAGGTGTTGCTGCTCGACGAGCCCTGCTCGGCACTGGACCCCATAGCGACGCTGAAAATCGAAGAGTTGCTTTTCGAAATCAAAAAAATCACGACTATCGTGATCGTCACTCATAACATGCAACAGGCTGCACGTATTGCCGATTACACGGGATTCTTCCTGCTGGGTAAGTTGATCGAGTTCGATGATACGCGCGTCATGTTTCAAAATCCGAATAAGAAAGAGACAGAAGACTACATCACCGGGCGCTTCGGTTGATGCAGATAGAAGCTGGGGATTTCACGTACATTGCGGCATTTCCAACAAGAGCTGGATGAACTGAAGGCGAAGCTGCTAGAGATGAGCGCTCTGGTGGAGAGCGCGATCTACCGCAGCGTGCAGGGCGTCGTCGAGAAAAATGAAGAGCTGGCGCAGCAGGTGCTGAAAAACGAAGCGCGCATCAACCAGCTCGAAATAGAGATTGACGACATGGCAATCAGTCTGCTTGCGTTGCAGGCGCCCATGGCCGCGGACCTACGGCTGATTACCGCCGCCATTAAGATCAACAACGATCTGGAACGGATGG
>JAFAQG010000106.1 GCA_019246575.1 Acidobacteriaceae bacterium | reverse complement strand
GCTCTGCTCCGTCCAGAGACCTCCTGGCCCCGGCAAATGCATTCCAACTAAGGTGGAAACATAGCTTCCGATCAGCAGCCCGTGCACCACTGGCCGCTGATAGCTTGTCCTTTTTGCAAACTCTTGCTGAATGTGGAGCGGATTGAAATCACCCGACAGATTGGCAAAAGCCCGCACGTCCCGCTCTTCGATCGTTCTCGTTAGGGTGGCAGTATCGCCGACTTTGATCGTGCTGAATTCGCGGAAAACAGCCGGCTGCCTACTCGCGGATGCCTCTCCAATGCCCGTCATGCCGCACATTGCCCTTCATCGGGTTCGAGATCCTCTTGCCGGAGCAGCGTTCCCGCCCGTACCTCCCGCCTCAAACGGCGTCCAACTAACGCCGGCAGTTCCTCGATCGGAATGCCCGTCCCGGGTTTGCGGGCGCCGAGATGCTCCGCTTTCAAAATCGTTCCCGCGCTCAGATCCGTTACTGCGGCCACGCTCCTCGTGAACAACCGGCGCATTCCCTCCATTTCCCGCGCCTGATCGCTCTTATCGACCGGATGCGCTCTCATGCGCTCAATGAAACGAACACCTTCGACCAGTTGATTTAATTCGTCTATGGTGATGGATGCGGGAACGTCTGGCCCAAACGATTCACGGCTGAGCGTTATATGTATTTCGAGGACGCTCATCCCAATCGCTGCGGCCGCTAATCCCGGATAGATGGCGCCCGAATGATCCGACAAGCCTGCGAAGCAGCCATACCGCCGTCTGAAAAAGGGAATAAGGTTCAGGCCTATATTTTCGGCAGGACAGGGGTACTGAGATGTGCACTGCAAAACCGCCACCGGAACCCCGCTGTCCTGTACCAAGCGAACCGCGCGATCGACTTCCTCGAGAGGGCTCATGCCCGTCGAGAGCAATACGGGACGCCGGGTTGCGAGCAAGAACTCAAATAACGGCCAGTTCCCGACTTCGCCGGAGGCGATCTTCCAAGCAACCATTCCCAGGCGCTCCAGGAGTTGGGCCGCCTCTATCGAGAACGGAGAGCTCAGGAATAGCAGGCCCTTCTGCTCGGCATGCCCTTTCAGGCCGGCCCACTGCTCCGGGGTGAACTCCATGCGCCGCCAGTATTCATACCGGGTGAGATCCTGGTAGCTAAACCGCACACGCCAGGGCTCCGCGGGAGAACTCTCCGCCGCTGCAATGTGCGTCTGAAACTTGATCGCATCGGCTCCCGCCCGCGCAACGGCATCGATGTAGGCGTGAGCAGTTCCCAGGCTGCCATCGTGAGCCTGTGCGACTTCCGCGACAATCAGGCTGCGGTCGAACGAAAGCTCAAACGACATCCGCGAATGTCTTCTCCATGCGTCGGAAATACAGCACGCCCCCGGCGAGTAGGAGCGCAGAAGCGATTCCCGATACAAGAACCATGGGACCCGGCCCCTCGCGTGTACCTAAAAGCGCCCAACGAAAGCCTTCCACCACGCCTACCATGGGGTTCAAAGCGTATAGGCTGCGCCAGGGCTCTGTTAGCAGACTGCTCGGGTAAGCTATGGGCGTTGAGAACATCCAGAACTGAATGAGAAAAGGGAGTGCATACTTGACATCCCGGAATTTCACATTCAGAGCAGAAAGCCAGAGTCCGACACCCAAGGCCGTCATGCAGGCGAGCAGCAGAAAGCCCGGCAGCCATGCGACATTCGCCGTTGGAACAATGTCGTAGTGAAACATCAGACCGAGCAGCATCAAGAATGCAAGCAGGAAATCTAATGTGCCCGCGCAGACCACGCTGATTGGGATCACCAATCGCGGGAAAAAAACTTTCTTGATTAGGTTTTGATTGCCCACCAAGCTGTCGGAGGATTGGTTCAGCCCCTGCGCAAAAAAGGTCCACGGAATCAACGCGGCATAACTAAATACCGGGTACGGCAAGCCTTCGGAAGGCATTTTTGCGAGCCGGCCGAAGAAGAGGCTGAAGACCAACATCGTGAACAGTGGCTGAATGATGGCCCAGGCGGCTCCAAGGAGTGTCTGTTTATAGCGCACTTTCACGTCGCGCCAGATCATAAAAAAGAGGAGCTCGCGATAGGCCCAAAGTTCTCCGAATCGGACAGCGACCCATCCTTTCGAAGGTTCAATTCGCAGAACCTGCTTTCCCGTATCGGAGCCGCCTCGGTCGCAAACCGATGTGAGCGGAATTGTCGTCATTTTGAAGCAAATCTCCGTTCGCTACGCCGATGCGGAGAGCGGGAGTGGCGCGAGTTGGGGCTCGCTCGATTCGAAGTAGGCAGCCCATTTCCCGACTGGCCGGTACTCCGGGACCAGTCCTTTGAGATGGTGCAGAATCGCACACTCGTCCCGCTCCTCGATCAATTGCTCAAGCTCGTCCACCCAGCTCCGAACGGCCACGCGGCTCAGCGGTTTGCCTCGAAAGATATGGATCTTTTCGTGATAGCTCGGCTCAATGCGCTCGGCGTCGAGTGATAGCTCTTCAAAGAGTTTCTCGCCGGGACGTAATCCCGTAAAGCGAATCTCAATATCCTTGTCGGGTTCCCGTCCGGAAAGGCGAATCATGTTCCGGGCGAGATCGGCAATTTTAATCGGCTCCCCCATGTCCAGCTCGAACACTTCCGATCCTCGACCCATGGTGCTCGCCTGCAACACCAGTTGCGCCGCCTCCGGGATCGTCATAAAGTACCGTCGCATTTCAGGATGCGTGACCGTCACCGGTCCGCCAGCTGCAATTTGCTGACGGAAGAGCGGGATAACGCTGCCGTTGCTACCCAGAACGTTTCCAAACCGTACAGAAACGAACTTCGTTCCGATTCCTCGCTCCGGCATCGGCATAGAGGATACGATCAGTTCGGCCACACGTTTGGTTGTTCCCATCAGGTTCGTCGGGTTTACGGCCTTGTCGGAGGAGATCATCAAGAACGACTCCACCCTGTGGCGGTACGCAGCCTCCACCAGATTCGAAGTTCCGAGTACGTTGTTGCAAACAGCTTCAACCAGATGGTTTTCCATCATGGGAACGTGCTTGTAGGCTGCGGCGTGAAAAACGGAATGGATGTTGAAGCTCCGCAACACTTCATTAACCCGGTGCGGGTTGCGGATGTCCCCGACTTGCGGAATGAAGGCGATGGACGGGAACCTATCGCTAAATTCCAGTTCCAATTTGTAGAGGTCCGTCTCTGCCTGATCCAACGCTACGATGTGAGCCGGCGCAAAGCGGGTAAGCTGGCGACAAATCTCGGAGCCAATCGAACCTGCTCCTCCCGTTACCAGAACGTTTTTGCCCGAAATGGCATGCCGAATGTTCGCTTGGTCAAGACGCACCGGCTCACGCCCTAAGAGATCCAGGGGCGAGACCTCCCGCATCTGGCTCGTCAGAACTCGCCCGCTCAGCAATTCGCCCACCCCAGGCACGATTTTGGAAGGAACGCCCGCAGCGCGACAGTTGGCGAGTACCTCGCGCAGCGCCGAGCCGGAAGTGGATGGAATCGCCACCAGGATTTCTTCGATCGGGAGCCCTTTCTGCTTGGAGCGCAAAACGATCTCTGCTGCCCTGCGGCCGGATCCGATTACAGAAACACCCAATATTTGAAAAGACCGCTTGCGGGAATCGTCGTCCAAAAAACCAGCAACGCGATAGCCAAGCGAGGTATTTGACTGGATTTCGCGCAACACGGTCATGCCTGCTTCGCCTGCGCCGTAAATGAGGACCCGTTTTCCGCCCGCGTGTGTCCG
>JAFAQG010000105.1 GCA_019246575.1 Acidobacteriaceae bacterium | reverse complement strand
GTTGTTCCCGTTGCCGCTCGGATGAGGCGGCACGTGGCTAAAAAGGTAGAGCCATGCGGGTGACTTCCCCGTACTCGACTGCAGCTTGGCCCAAGTGCGGTGACCGGCAAAGTTGATGTCGCGGTAAACATCGTGATAAGCCCGTCTTGCCTGAGAGTCATTTGTTGCCGGATAGAGTTTCAAGAGCGCATCCGCGCGGGCGCCGAATGTGCGCTTCACCCATTCGGTGTAGGAGGTAAGCGAGTCCGGCGGCTCGCTGCCACGTCCACCTCCGGTACCGGCCCCGGCGCCGATGCCGCCGATATTGCCGCCTTCATCATTGGTTGCGCCGGTAAGCAGGGCCACGTCGTTCTGCTTGCCCTCCGCATAGGTTGTGTAAATGTCCAGCGGCAAAAACCAGCCATCGACAATGGCTCCGTTGAGCCCTTCCGGATTCTTGACCGATGCGTCGAGTAAATCCGAAGCTGAAGCAGCACGCAACTCAGCCAACGACTTCCGGCCGATTGCACCAGCGAACTTCACCCCGTTCGCCTCGGCCTCGGCAAACGTCGACATTCGGCCGAACGTGGTGTGGGATTCGGCGATGGCGCCGCGGAACAATCCTTTGGCGAGAGGCGATGCCGCTAAGAAGTTCACGCTGCGGCTGCCGCCCGATTCTCCCCAGACCGTTACCTTCGAAGGGTCACCGCCGAACTGGGCGATGTTACTCTTCACCCACTGAATTCCCGCCAGTTGATCGAGCGAGCCGTAATTACCGGAAGCGTGGTGCGGCGATTCTTTTGTCAGTTCCGGGTGCGCGAACCACCCGAATACATTGACGCGGTAGTTCATGCTCACCACCACTACGCCTTTCTTAGCGATGGCGTTCCCGTCATAAATGGGCTCGGCGGTCGAACCGGAAACACCGCCGCCGCCGTAAATCCAAACCAAAACCGGAAGCCGCTCGGTGGCGGAGGATGCCGGGGTCCACACGTTGAGATAGAGGCAATCCTCACTGGTGTTGATCAGTCCTCGATTCCACGAGCCGCTATTCGGGCTTTGCGCCCGCTGCATACAGGCGGGCGAGAAACGATCGGCTGCGCGCACGCCCTGCCATGGAACAACGGCCTGAGGCGGTTTCCAGCGGAGTTCGTTCACCGGAGGCGCTGCGAACGGGATGCCGAGATACTCCCGGACGCCCCATCCCCATCCCGGCGTCCCGGAGACCAGACCGCCTTCCACTGTGATCGGCTCCTGAATTCCGCCGAACATCGGTAATGCCCAAAAGCCTGCCAGCGCCAGGAATACGATGCGCACGTTCTGTCTCATACTCGAATTGACTTGCTGGGCGAAGTCTATCAGGAGGGCGGCCGGTAGCTGGGGCGCGGCTAGCGAAATTGGCTTTCTGTCCTGCGTGGAGCGCCTCCCGAAGAGCACTGTGCGGAGAACGTGCGCACGAGCCTTGAACATTCGACGTCAAAGCTCTATAGTTTCATCCATAAAATGACCGTGCGAATCTCCGCGATTTTTTTCCAGACGGCTTTGTTCATCGGACCTCTCTTGCGCGCGCAATCGGTCTTTCACGACAGCCAGGCGCCGCAGGTCTCGTTCGCCTCCGCCGAAATCGGCCGGGCGCTTGGACCCCAGCGGGCCAAGCCGGACCGCAGAATGGGAGAACTGACCTCAGACGGCAGTGCGCTGCGCTTCGCAATCGCGGCCGGCGCCGACGAATCGAAATCGCTTGCGCAGACACTGCGGGTTCCTCCGCCCAAGAATACTGCGCCGCAGTCGTACTCGATCCGCCGCACAGAAGCGCGGGGTCGGGTTACGATCGCCGTGCTCGGCACCCATGCGGCAGGCGCAATGTACGGAGGTCTCGATGTCGCCGAAGCTATCCGCTTGGGGACGACCGGCAGCATGGGAGACTCCGACCACTCTCCCCACGTTGCGCAACGCGGAATCAAATTCAACATCCCGCTCGATCGCCGGACGCCCACCTATTCCGACAGCAGCGATTCGGCCCAGGCGAATGTTCCCGAGATGTGGAGCGCGGATTTCTGGCACGAGTTTCTTGACGAAATGGCGCGGCAGCACTTCAACGTGCTGTCTCTCTGGAATCTGCACCCGTTCCCTTCCATAGCGAAAGTGCCCGAATATTCAGACATCGCGCTTAAGGATGTATGGGGCAATCGCGAACCGTTCGATCTGAATTTCAACATGAACAGCAAGGCGATGTCTCAGCCGTTCACTCTCGGCCAGGTTGCGGTTGTCAAGCAAATGACGATCGACGACAAGATCCGTTTCTGGCGCGAGGTCATGCACTATGCGAAAGACCGCGGTATTGACGTTTACTGGTTCACCTGGAACATTTTTGTCTGGGGCACGGAGGGCAAACACGGTTTGACGGAGGACGGAAACAATCCGGAAACCGTAGCCTACTTCCGCGCGAGTGTGCGCGAAACCGTGAGAACGTATCCCCTGTTGGCGGGCATTGGGATCACGGCGGGCGAAAACATGAAAAGCGAAGGAGGCCCCTTCGATCACGAGGACTGGTTGTGGAAGACATACGGACAAGGCATTCGCGACGGGCTGAAAGATCAGCCCAACCGGCAGTTCCGCTTGATCCACCGGTATCACCAGACTTCGCAGGCGAAATCGATCGAAGCTTTCAAGGCTTATCCGAGCCCGTTTGATTTCAGTTTTAAGTACTCGGTTGCGCACATGTATTCCGAGCCGAATCCGCCGTTCATTGAGCCTGTGTTGACGGAGATGCCGAAGAATCTGCGCACTTGGCTTGAAGTGAGAAACGACGATATCTACAGCTTTCGTTGGGGCGACCCTGATTACGCCCGGGCCTACGTCAATGACATGCCCGAACCGGACCGCGTGGCAGGCTTCCTGATGGGTCCCGACGGTTATACGTGGGGCCGCGAATTCATCGCCAAAGAGCCGGAGAAGCCGCGTCAACTCGTGATGCAGAAGCAATGGTATAGCTTCGCCCTCTGGGGCCGCCTCAGCTATGAGCCGAGCCTGCCAAACACAGTCTTCGAACAGATGCTGGCCGCGCACTTTCCCGGCGCGCCAGCGAACAAGGTATACGGCGCGGTGGCCGCGGCTTCAAAAACGATGCCGTAGGTGACCCGCTTCTTCTGGCGCGACCTCGACTTTGAATGGTTTCCGGAAGGCAACATCCAGAAGGGGCACGGCACCGGATTCTTTACCGTTGGGGATTTCCTCGAGGGTCAGACGATGCCGGGAAGCGGGATCCTTAATATTCGCCAGTGGCGAGCGCGGTTACTCAAGCGAGCCCAAATGGATGGGATCACGCCGCTTGCGGTGGCCGCGGCGTTGCAGAAAAACGCCGCCGAGGCACACCGGCTGGTGGAAGAAGTGAGGCCGGCTGAAGGGAAGAACAAAGAACTTCGCCTCACGCTGGGAGACGCCGACGCGATGGCGGATCTCGGCGAATACTACGCCGAAAAGATTTTAGCGGCATG
>JAFAQG010000552.1 GCA_019246575.1 Acidobacteriaceae bacterium | reverse complement strand
CTCGGCGGCCAACTCCGCAATGCGCTTGAGTAAGGTATCCTCCGGCTTCGTTTTCGCTTCGTACCGTTGCGTGGATCGCGGCTGTCCTACCAGCCCGCAGGCGCGCCGTTCGCTAGCCCCGTGCGCCTGCCGTACCTGCGCGACCGCAGAAACGGCTTGCCCTGCTCCTACTTTTCAATTCAATTAGCCTGTCGGTGTTTCATAACGGGTAGGTTTTGCCACAAACCGAAAACCCTGTAGTGAACCCCAAAGCTGAGACACGGGAGAGGGGACACAATGGAGTGGAAAGGTGCCTCCCGAGTCTCAGCAGGATCAGCAAAAGAAGAAAATGGGTCGTCCTCGTAAATATGATGAGGACTTCCGTCAAAGAGCATTGGAACGATTGAAGACGTGTCAGGACATCAGTGCGCTAGCGCTGGAACTGGGCGTCAACCGCTCACAGCTGTACCGGTTTCGAAACGAAGCTCTGGGCCGTGCCCCGGTTCCGCGGTCTGAGTCGTGGCTGCGCGAGAAGAGCGATCAGCGGCAACGCCGCCGTATTGCGGAGCTGGAGCGTGTGGTGGCGCGACAAGCGCTGGAACTGGATTTTTTCAAAGGTGCCTTGCTGCGCATCGAGGAAAATCGCCGGAAGCGGGGGCAGAATTCCGGCAAGCCGTCTACGAGCAAATCCGGCACGTAGACGGGCGGCAAGGCGAATTAACCATTGAACGGATGTGCATACTGGCGGCTGTAAGCCGCGCAGGTTACTATCGCTTCTGCACGCCCACGCCCGAGCCCGACGAAGAACAGTCGCGACTCCGCGACGCGATTCAGCGAGAGGCGATTGAGAGCCGCCATTACGGCTATCGCCGAGTCACTCGTGCATTGCGGGCGCAAGGCTGGGAAGTTAATCACAAACGCGTTGCGCGTCTGATGCGCGAGGACGGCCTTCTGGCCGTTCGCAAACGCCGTTTCGTTCCCCAGACAACGGACAGCGGGCACGATTTCGAGGTGGCAGTTAACGTAGCTCGCCGGTTAATCCCCACGGCCATTAACCAACTCTGGGTGGCTGATCTCACCTACGTGCGTCTGGGGCGTGAAGACGTGTTTCTGGCGGTCGTCATGGATGTGTTCTCGCGCAGGATCGTCGGCTGGAACTTGGCACCGAAGCTGACAACGGAGCTCGCGCTTACGGCGCTGAGGAACGCCATTGAATCGCGCCAGCCTGCACCAGGCCTGATTCATCACTCTGATCGCGGTGTTCAATATGCGTCTGCCGCTTACGTCGACACGTTGCTTCAGCATGGCATCATCCCGAGCATGAGCAGGCCGGGCAATCCTTACGACAATGCGAAATGCGAACGCTTCATGAAAACTCTGAAACAGGAGGAGATTCGCTGTTTCGAGTACCGGGACATCGAGGATCTCCGCGTCCATCTCGGCCTGTTCTTCGACCGCTATTACAACGCCACGCGTCTGCACTCCGCGCTCGGCTACCAGTCTCCGGACGAGTTTGAAAGGTGGGCGGCGCAGTTCGCGCCAGCGGAAATCCTGCAAGCGCCCCGCCTGAGTTTTTCAAGGCATGAGGAGATCTACCCATCCGATGTGAGACCCTGACCAGAGTAAACGGGAGCGGCGAGTTCGACCGCTCCCACCTCATCGTTTTGGATGAGTCTCCGGTAGGCTATTCCTGGCGAGTTGCTCTCCAGCATTGCTCGCTTCCGCTTCGCCCACCGCAACCATCCTGGATCTTGACCTCCCGTTCGTCTACAGAAAATCAGCGAACGGCTACCGTCTCAAAACTCGTCTGTCTCACGCTTGGGGTTCAGTCCACCCAATGACATCCGATCTTCTCGCGTTGCAAATCTCAGGTTCAAATGTGTAGCTCTGAGCGCGCTGACGTTATCACTCTGCACGCAGCATTCGTTTCGCTCGCCAAGCTCTGACGCAATTCTGTGTGACCGTCCAAACCTCTTCGTTGCAGCGAACGATTAGCACGGTGTCTCCTGAAAACCACCAAAAGCGCGCCCAGGCTGAGATGGCTTGATCGGCCGCGTGAAAGACGCTCGAGGCGCTGATCGTTAAGTGATGCGTCTGGCCGTCGACGCCCCTTCATTTGGACCAGACAGCAGCGCACAGAACGGAGTTTACCAGATTCGCCTATTGTTCGCCTGCGCTCCCGGGGTCCATTTAAGCTCCAAACCCCTCTAAAACATTTCTCAGCGGTTTGTATAGAGTGTGATAAAAAGCAGTTATCACACTCAACGCATGGGGCATCTACCGCACGCGACCTGACCGTGACCGAGTCCGCCGAGCTGCCGGCCGCCAAGCTGTTCGCGCCGACACCCAAAGCGGCCCGGCGTGTCGTCGAGTTCTTCACGACGCAAATCAATAACGATCACACCCGCAGAGCCTACCTGAACGCGACGCAGCGTTTTTCCC
The DNA here is from genome assembly GCA_019246575.1 of Acidobacteriaceae bacterium. Next base: position 1,646 of record JAFAQG010000552.1, on the reverse strand, counting down.
GTTGGTGTGCGGTTCGCGGCGTTGAAGAACTCGCATCCGTGCAACCGGTCCATGTCGCAGCGTTCCTCAAAGAACTCCAACGCGAGGCCTCCGCTCCCACAGTGAAACAGCACCTGGCCGCCTTGCGCGTGCTTTTCGATTGGTTAACGGTCGGCCATGTTCTCGAGGTCAATCCGGCGCATGCCGTCCGCGGTCCCAAGCATGTGGTGCGAAAAGGTCGGACACCGGTGCTCACCGCGGAAGAAGCGCGGACGCTGCTGGACTCGATCAACACCAGCTCGCTCGTCGGTCTGCGCGATCGCGCGCTGATCGGCACGATCGTCTACACCTTTGCGCGTATCGGTGCCGTGTTGCAAATGAATGTGCGGGATTATTTTACGCAGGGCCGCCGCGGCTGGGTGCGGCTCCATGAAAAAGGCGGCAAGGAGCATGAAGCGCCCTGCCATCACAAATCGGGACTCTACATGGATGAATATTTGGCCGCGTCAGGATTCGCGCATGATGGGGACGGCCCACTCTGGCGCACCACCGGCCGCAAGAGTGGCACGCCGCAGCGCATGACGCAACCGGACGCGTATCTAATGGTTGAGCGGCGCGCGCGTCGGGCAGGCATCAAGACGAAAATCGGCAACCACTCGCTTCGCTCAACTGGAGTCACGGATTACCTCCGCAGCGACGGCTCGCTCGCGGAAGCCCGCCGCATGGCCAATCATGCCGACACCCGCGCGACGCCTCTGTCGATGGCTAGAGCGTGCTTGCTCGAGCCATCGGCTTCGGGCTCAACCTACTCGTCTTCGTCGAGGCATTGATCGGCGAGCGCGGCAAAGATCCGCAGCGCAGCGCGGAGAAATTGACTTACCGCAGCTACCCAGGCGCACGACTTCATAATCGATACAAGGGATTTTGCGTATTGACTGACCACTGCGTTGGCGCGCAGAAATGGGGCGAGGAGGTAACGCAAAGAAGAACCAATCGACTTCAGAAGAAACCACCGCATTACCGGGGCCTCGTCGTCGTCGATTACTCCCCAATGAGCAACCCTCCGTCAGCCCATTCGAGAAGTCTTCCCGGCGGCGAGGTACCCGGGGGCCCGTCAACCTTTAATATATGCAAGCGGCAATATGTGCGCGAGGCCTGATGGCACCTTGAAAACGGTCGAAAACGTCAGATTCTCACGTAAAGGTATTGCAGCGCAGCGACTTACGCGCAGCTCAGCACAGGACACATAACCGCCAGAAATCAGACCGCGACGAGTATATGAGTGGGCGCGGGAGCACGGGATGCTCTTTCCCAAGTAGCACAATCCGGGCCACCAAGACATATGTGGGAAATCGCTGGAACCCGCATAAACATTGGATCTTTCTTCCATCACCACAACAACACCCGCCTAAAAGTGGTTGTCACTAGCGCGTTTCAGCCGAGCGCAACCCCGTCATGTGCCGGTGGTGGTTAGGAGGGACCCGTAAGTTATTGCAACAAAATGGCTTATGTCATTTTCCTGGACGTCACAGCGCGATTGACGTGTGTTTGAGCCCTCCGCGAGTACGTCCTGTTACGACTACGGTATTAATACTGGTTGCTTCGTCTAGGGTAGCCGCCTATAGTTCCGGGTCAGAGGACGAAAATATGAGGCTGCCCACATTATC